>NZ_CEYAVF010000021.1:0-18392 GCF_982785585.1 Reinekea sp.
TGAGAGTAGGTCATCGTCAAGCTCCTAAAAAAATGAAAAACCCGCAGTCTAACGGCTGCGGGTTTTTTTATGCGTGGGACTCTCACATGGGCAGACCCCAAGAACAAACCCCCAACAATGACCATCATTGGCTGATCATCTGGGCCAGCCAACGCGTTTTGGGGTACACCTCTAAGCCTATCTTGACCACCACGGTCAATGGAATCGCCAACAACATGCCGATAGGACCTAGAATCCAGCCCCAAAAAATCAACGATAGAAACAGAATCAAGGGCGAAATATTCAGGGTCTTGCCCATCAGCCGCGGCTCAATTAGGTTGCCTACAATCAGGTTGATGCCGACAAAACCAGCCGCACTGCTTACCAGACCGGGCCAACCCAGTTGCAAGGTGGCGACTAGAATGGCGGGGATGGCGGCAATCAATGAGCCAATGCTCGGGATATAGTTCATTAGAAAGGCTAGGGTGCCCCAGAGTATTGGGTAGTCCACACCAATTAACCATAGCATGAAGCCAACCAGCAGGCCGGTCGCGAAGCTGATAAGCGATTTTACCAATAGATAGCGCTGCACCAAGCGAGTGAATCTCTTAACATAGTTGATGCTGTTCTTATCACCCATAACCAAGCGAATTTTGAGTGACACGCTCTGTGCTTCTAGGAGCGAAAAGATAAGCGTAAAGAGGATTAGGATCAGGGCGGTTAACAGGCTGCCAACGCCGGAGAAGAGTGGTCGTAGCAGCGTGAGGGCATTTTCAGTCGGCTTAAATTCGGCGATGCTCGTTTTCAGGTCATTGATCAGCCAGGGGAACTGAATCTGCAGCTGCGCCAGCCAGCTGACTAGGCGTAATTCGTAGTCGGGCAAACGGTCGATAAACAAGCCCGTGGAATTACCTAAAAGCGAGCCCAAGCCATAAAAACAGCCGATCAAGGCCGCGACCACAATGCTGATGGCCAGCCCACTGGGGATCTTGAAACGAACCAAATAGGAGACTGCCGGCGAGGTAACCACAGCGAGGAACAGAGCAACCAAAACCGGTACGACGACCGGTTGGGCAATTTTTAATCCTGCCAAGATCACAATGAAGGCGGCACAGGAAATCAGTACTCTAAAGAATTGGGAATCATTCATAGTCAGCCTAGTTTATGGCAAAGGTCGCAAAAAATACCATACCCGAAAGCAACGCTACTGTAATGATATTCAGGCGTTTCAGTACCGGTAGCATCTGTACATCGTAATGGTTCACGACCCGCATTTGGGCAATATGAAAGGCGCCTATAGCGATGATTAGCAATGCAGCGAGGACCACCTTTAACTTGAATGACCAAGGGCTGACCGACACCGATAAATTTTGCAGAAAGAACAGCAGCAGTCCGCTCAATAAAGCCATTAGTAGGCCCCAATCGGCCAGTTTTACAATCGTCAAGGGCGCCTGCAGTTGTTCCAATTTGCCCGTCACGCTGCCCGCCATAGAATGTTGTAGTAGGGCGGCAAAGATGAGCCGGCCGCCCAGGGCTAACGCCATGGCGACAAGATGAAGTGTGATAACAATGCTGATCATGGCTAACCCCGCCCGCTAAAGACCGACCCACCGCAGGCATTCGATCAAATTCGAACCCGAGTCCTCGCCTAAAGGGTAGTTGCTGATTGGCGGCAAAGCCACGTCAACGCGCTAGCCATTTATGACGGTACCGGACCGGTTTGATGCAGGTTGGCAATGGCGCATTCTGGCGCCCATCAACGTGTGTCGAGGTGCGCTTGCCAGCGCACCCGCCACTGGTGCTGCTCGGCCAAATAGGGCCGCGTTGGACAGCGCACGCGATACCAGAGCAGGGACATGGCATCGGCCAAACATTGGGCGGTCAGCAAGGTGTCGGGCTCGAGTTGAAACCGTTCCAGGACCTGCTGCCGTTGTGTGACGGATAATTTGAAGCCGGACAGTAGGCAGGCCAAGTCGAGTCGAGCATCACCCGGGGCGGCATACTCCCAGTCGAGCAACACCAGTTGTTGTGATGGCTGTTGAATCAGGTTACCAGCGTGCCAGTCATGGTGACACAGGACCAGCCGGTCGGGCGCTTGATAGCGCTCGCACTCGGCCAGCACCTGGGCCTGAAAGAGTGGATCTACCGCGCCGCCCTGGGCCAGCAGTAATTGAATTTGATCCGGTACCAACAGGGCAGGCTGGTCTAATAGATGGGCGTCGGTAAGGCCGTGTATCGTCTCGATCAAGGCACAGAGCGTCTCGAGCGAGTCGGCAGTGCAGGGGTGGAAATCGGCGCCACTGTGCCATTCGGTCAGCAGCAGTTGATGCGATGCCCAAGCGACCACCGGCGCCCAAGGCTGTCCCTTTACATGCGCTAGAATATCCAATTCGCGTTGTCGATTGATACCCAGCCGATGACCCTGCGGATTATTGATCCGCAATGCCCAGCTGCTTTCCGGTGTGGTCAGTCGGTAAACCGCATTGGTCAGGCCGCTCGGGACACGACGTACCTGAACATTGTCGCCAATGATATCGCGCAGAATCGGCAGCGCTTGATGTAATTGCATATTTCGCTTTTGACTGGCCGTAAAAATCAGTAGACTATGCCTCGTTCTTGCCGGGGTGCCAAGCAATTGAATTGTTTGGCTGAGAAAAACCCGTTGAACCTGAACCAGTTTGTACTGGCGTAGGGAGCAAAGAAGTCTTTTGTTTTGGTTACTGTCTAACCTTCCCTGACATCTTCGGCATTTGGCCGAACCGATGCGCCGGTATCAATTTTCTACTTATTGATACAGGAATCTGAAATGCATTTTAAACACTTGCTTGGCTCGCTCGCGCTCTGTTGCTCAGTTGGCGTTGCCCAAGCACAAACCCTCACCATCTATACCTATGAATCCTTTACCAGCGAATGGGGCCCGGGTCCTGTCTTGGCTGAAAAGTTTGCTGCTCGCTGTGACTGCGAGGTGAACTTTGTCGGCTTAGAAGACGGCGTCGCATTGTTGAATCGGTTGCGTTTAGAAGGCGATCAAAGCCAGGCCGATATTATCCTGGGTCTGGACGACGGCCTGATGGCCGAAGCCAAGGCGTTGGGTCTGATGGTCGATCACGGTCAAGACCTGTCGGGCTTGGCCTTACCCTATGCCTGGAACGACAATCAGTTTGTGCCCTATGACTACGGTCATTTCGCCTTCGTTTATGACGCGACGCGAGTGACCAAGGTGCCCTCATCTTTACGCGAGCTGGTGCAAGAATCCGATCTGTCGGTTATCTATCAGGACCCGCGCGTTAGTACGCCCGGCCAAGGCCTAATGTTGTGGATGAAGTCGGTCTTCGGTGATCAGTCGGGTGAGGCTTGGCAACAGCTGCAGCAAAAAACCGTCACCGTGACCCCTGGCTGGAGTGAAGCCTATGCTCTGTTCCAAGAAGGTAAGAGCGATATGGTGCTCAGCTATGTCACTTCGCCGGCCTATCACCTGACTTGGGAAGATACCGATAAATATAAGGCGGCTGAATTTTCCGAAGGGCACTATGTTCAGATTGAGTTAGCAGCAGCGGTCGCGACCAGTCAGAATCTGGAGTTGGCCCAGTCCTTTTTAGCCTTTTTGATCAGCAAGCCGGCGCAAGATGTTTTTGCCGGAACCAATTGGATGTGGCCAGTGTTAGCCGACGCAGAAAAGCCGGCTGCCTTCGATCAATTGATTCAACCCAAGTCGCTCTTTTTCAGCAGCGCCGAGGTGGCTCAAAACCGACGTGAGTGGATCAAGGAATGGCGTAACGCCGCTAGCCAATAGTGAAAACAGCCGCATTCTTTGCAACGCTGATTATCATCACGACGCTGGTCTTGGCCGGTGTCGGATTGTATTTTCATCCCGGCGGTGGCTACGGTTGGATGAGCTATGTTGATCCTTGGCTGATGCAGATTGTGCGCTTTTCTATCTGGCAGGCCGCCTTGTCGGCCTTCTTTGCCGTACTTATTGCCTTACCCCTTGCTTGGTGTTTAGCCGGGCAAGCTTTTCACGGCCAGTGGTTGGTTAAGGGCCTGCTCAATCTGTTTTTTATTATGCCGGTGTTAACCATTATTCTCGGCGTCGTTGCTGCCTTTTCCGATTGGTTTAATGTATTCAGCCTAGAGGGTATTCTCTTGGCGCATCTGTACTTGAATGTACCCTATGCTATGCGTATTTTTTGGGAACGACTCAGTCGCATCGCCGAGCGCGAGCGGCAATTGGGTCGCACCCTGGGCTTTTCGCGTTGGCATCAATTTATCTGGTTAGAATGGCCGGTTTTGCGCCAAGCGTTGAAGCCGGTTTTTACGATGATTTTTTTGCTCTGCTTTAGCAGCTTTACTATTGTCCTCACGCTCGGTGGCGGCCCGGCCAATACCAATCTGGAAGTAGCGATCTACCAAGCCCTGAAGTTTGATTTTGATCCGCAGGCCGGGGTGCTCTATGCCGTGATTCATGCGCTGATTGCTTTCGGCCTGATGTGGTTTCTAGGCCGACGCCAGAGCTTGTCGCTCGAACTGGATCGCGAAAAAGCCCAGCGCACCCTAGCGCCGAGTCGTCAGCAAGGAATAGTGCTGGCGCTGCTGCTGGCGCTGCTCCTCTACCCCTTACTGGCTTTGCTGCTGCACGGCCTCAGTGCGCCCTGGCAAGGGTCGCAACGCCTGACGCAGGCCATCGTCACCAGCTTGATGCTGGCGTTCGGCAGCGGGTCGTTCGCGCTGCTCTTGGCGCTACTGCGGTCGTTCAGCCGCAATGACAACCGCATAATGCGTTTTCTCGACTTTGGCCTGCTCGTGATGCCGATTATGGTGATCACTACGGGCTTGTTTTTGTTGGCCTTACGCCTGAACATCGCCTTTAAAATTACCGGCCTTTTGATCATTTGGCTCAACGGTCTGATGGCGATGCCGCTGATCGTATCGCCGCTCGCGAGCCGGGTGAAGGTCTTTCGCGCACGCTATGATCATCTGGCGCTTAGCCTAGACATGAGCAGTTGGGCGCAATTTCGATTAATCTATTGGCCGGCCTTGCGGGCTACCTTGCCGTGGTGCCTGACGCTGGCCATTGTCTTATCGGTCGGCGACTTGGGCATAGCGGCCTTAATTGGCTCCGCTCAGTTTGTCACCCTACCGATTTTGATTTATCAGGCCATGGGCAGTTATCAGATGGTCTTGGCCTCCCAATTAACCCTGGTACTATTGTTAATTTGCGGTGCCCTATTAGTGGCCGCTGAATGGTTTAGTGAGCGTAATCGTCATGCTTGAAGTACAACAATTAGCCATGCACCTAGATGATCATCGTTTCGAATGGTCCTTTGCATTGCCGCATAATAAATTATTGGCGGTGGTTGGCGGCAGTGGGATTGGCAAGAGTTCGCTGTTAAACACGCTCTTGGGTTTGCGGCCGGCCCAATCGGGTAAGATTTTCTGGTGTGGCCAGGATGTCGCCCGGCTGCCACTGCAGCAGCGACCCTTTGGCGTGCTGTTCCAAAGCCATAATCTGTTCGACCACCTCAGTGTGACGACCAATTTGGCACTCGGTCTGGCCCCGTCGGCACGGTTAAACACCTCGCAGCGCAAGCAACTCGCTGCGGCCGCTGAACGTTTTCAACTCACCGAGTTGTTGGCCAAAAGAGCTGGCGAGCTATCCGGTGGCCAACAGCAACGCGTCGCCTTGGCGCGGGTTTTTCTGCAAAACAAACCGGTGCTGTTGCTCGATGAGCCCTTTTCATCGCTCGACCCGGCCCTGCGCGCGGATGGCCTAGCCTGGGTCAAGGACATGCAACGCGAACACGGCACCACGGTGATTCTGGTGACTCATCATTTGGCGGAAATGGCAGCGGATGTCGACAGTGTGCTGGAAGGTGTTTCAAGTACTCTCTGGAAGCAGTATCCTGCCCGTTAGTCGACAAGAGTAAGTTAGCATTCATGAGAATAGGTTTTTTGATTAACCCTTGGGCCGGCATCGGTGGCACCGTCGCTTTAAAAGGCAGTGATGGCGAACATATTCGCAGCACCGCCTTGGCCCGGGGTGCTCAACCGCGCGCCCAAATCAAGGCCCAGACCATGGTGCAAGCCTTTCTGAACGCTCGCCTGGGCGATGCGTCAATCGACTGGTATAGCGCCGCCGGATCGATGGGCGCCGACGTGCTGGCCGAGCTCAAGGTACCGAATGTGAATGTGATGCCGATTGCGCCGCCCGCGCAAACCGAAGCCGCCGACAGCCACGCGGCCTTGGCCTGGATGCTTAATCAAGCGCTCGATGTATTGGTTTTTGCCGGCGGCGATGGCACCGCGCGCGATGTTTTTTCTGTACTCGGCGACAAGGTGCCGGTTATCGGCATCCCGGCCGGGGTGAAAATACACTCGGCGGTTTTTGCTGTGACTGCACACGCCGCCGGCGAGGTCCTAGCCGGTCTGGTCGATGGTCGCATCACCGAGGTGCGCCGCGAGGAGGTGCGCGATATTGACGAGGCGGCCTTCCGCAAGAACCAGGTCCGCTCGACTCACTTTGGCGATATGTTGATACCGGTGGCCGGTGAGTTTATGCAACAGGTCAAGGTGGGTGGCATCGAAAGTGATGAGCTGGTTTTAAGCGATATCGCCGATTGGTTAGAGAGCCAATTGGATCCTGAGCGGCTCTACCTAGTCGGCAGTGGCAAAACCACGGCAACCCTGATGGACCATCTGAATATTGCCAACAGTCTGCTTGGTATCGACGCGATTAAGGCCGGTCAGTTGATTCAGGGCGATTGCACCGAAGCGGATCTGTTGGCGCTGTTGGCCGATCAGGATGCGACCGCCATCGTCAGCATTATTGGCGGTCAGGGCCATATTTTGGGCCGGGGTAATCCGCAATTTAGCCCGGCGGTGCTGGCTTGCTTGGGTAAGGAGAATCTCTGGGTCATCGGCAGCAAGGGCAAACTGCGGTCGTTGGCCGGACGGCCCTTGCTGATCGATAGCAGCGATCCCGGCTTGGATCGACAGTGGGCCGGGCTGGTTACCGTGATTACCGGCTTTGACGACCGGGTCATCTACCCGCTCGTGGCTCGGTGAAGGGACTGGGGTTATGCCCCGACCTCGCGCCAAGTCAATGCGCTGCTGACCCCCGAGTCGGCCTCCCGTCATGAACAAAGCGCAACAATTCCGCGCCTTTGGGCAGGGCGCGCTTGATAGCCTGCCGATGGTGTTGGCGGCCATTCCGTTTGGCATTCTATTTGGTGTGCTGGCTCCGGCCAACGGTATTGCCGGCTGGGTCGCAGTGGCCTTTTCGGCCCTGGTGTTTGCCGGTGCCAGCCAATATGTCGCAATTGGCCTGCTGGCCACCGGGACCCCGGCCGTACTCATTGTGCTCACCACCCTAGTCGTCAACCTGCGCCATCTGCTCTATGCCCTGGGTATGCTGGTACCTCTGCAGCATGTCGCGAAACGATCCAAGATCGGACTGAGCTTTTTACTTACCGATGAAACCTATGTCACCTTTAATCAACGTTATCTGTCGGGACTGAGCGAGGCCGATCGGGTGCCCTACTATCTGGGATCGGGCCTGTTTATGTACAGCAATTGGCAAGTCTGTACCTGGATTGGGCTCTGGGCTGGATCCGCCTTGGAGGGTATTGAACAGCTGGGTTTAGAATTTGCCATGGTGACGGCCTTCTTAGCGATGATGATGCCGATGTTTCGGCACCGCAAGAATGTCGTCAGCGCGGTATTGGCCTTTACCCTGGCCTGGTTCACCCGGTCCTGGCCGCACAAGACCGGCATCGTGTTCTCCGTCATGGTGGCGGCCTTGGTCGCCTCTCAATTGGATCGCTTCGATCCGGAGAACAAATCGTGAACGAGATGTTACTGATTCTGGGTATGATTGGCGTAACCTGGGGTGTCCGGGCCGCGCCTTTCGTATTGTCGAATTTGGTCTTGCCCGAGCCGTTATTGAAATTCTTAAATGTGGTGCCGGCCGCCGTGCTAGCGGCCCTAGTCGCCGAACCGATTTTGGCGCCATCGGTCAATCTCGATTCAGTCGTGCAACCGGAATTACTGGCGGCGATCATCTGCCTGCTCTTGGGCCTGATGCGCGCACCGATGCTGGTCACGGTGATCGTCGGGATGGGCAGCTTTTGGTTGTTGCGCCTCTGGTTGCTGTGATTACCCATAGACTGTAATCACCAATAGGCCGACAGTGCCAACTAGGGCAAAGAATTAGTATTGGCCAATGGCGCTGTGCGCCGATTGTATTATGCTGCAACCACTTAGACTTAGACTTAGACTTAGACTTAGACTTAGATAGGAAAGGGACTGACAGAGTATGGCAAACGTTCAAACAGGCAAAAGCGGTATTCCACTCCAACTGATTGCGACAGCCGAGTACGATGAATGGTTTGTGCAACAATCTGAATTCACCTGTAATTGGCTGATGCACAGCGGCTTCAAAACACCGGGCTTTGCGCTCTTGCCGAATTCAACCGGCAACCCGGGCAGCGTTATAGTGGTCGCCGACGACGCCGATTCCTGTTGGGCGCTGGCCGATGCGGCCTTGGCCTTACCCGCAGCACACTACCATTATGCCGGTCCTGAGGCGCGCCAGCAGAGCGCTGGCCTGGGCTGGATCTTGGGTCAATACCAGTTTAACCGTTATCTCGACAGTGGCCAGCCACAGGCGCTGCTTTATCTGAGCAGCGCTGAAGCGGTACATCAGGCCCATCTGCTGGCCGACGGTGTCTGCCTAACTCGAGACCTGGTCAATACCCCCGCCGGGGATATGATGCCGCAACATCTGGCATCACTGATGACGACCATGGCGACCGAATTTGATGCCGACTTCAGTCAGCTGGTCGGCGATGAGCTATTAGCGCACAACTACCCGACCATCCATATGGTCGGTCGCGCGTCAGAACACGCACCGCGTCTGCTGGACCTGAGTTGGGGCGACCCGAGCCATCCCAAATTGACGGTGGTCGGCAAGGGCGTCTGTTTTGACAGTGGCGGTTTGGATCTGAAATCGGCCGCCGGTATGCGCCTGATGAAAAAGGATATGGGCGGGGCCGCCCATGCCTTGGGTTTGGCGACCCTGATTATGAGTCGCAATTTACCGGTGCGGCTGCGGGTGCTGATTCCGGCGGTCGAAAACGCGGTCAGCAGCAATGCCTTCCGGCCCGGCGATGTAGTCAAGACGCGTAAGGGTCTGACCGTGGAAATTGACAATACCGATGCCGAAGGGCGTCTGGTGCTCTGCGATGCCCTGGCCGAAGCCGAAACGGATAACCCGGATCTGATCATCGATTTCGCCACCCTGACCGGCGCGGCGCGAATTGCCTTGGGTCTGGAAGTGCCGGCTTTCTATAGCACCGATGCGGCCTTTGCCCAGGCCCTAACGGCGGCCGGCGCCGATCATGAAGATCCGCTCTGGCAGATGCCCTTGCATCAGGGCTACGGCGACTATATGGTCGGCACCATTTCAGATCTGGTCAACAGTGCACCGGTGCCCTACGGCGGGTCGATTACCGCGGCACTGTTTCTGCAGCATTTTGTCGAGCACAGCCCCTGGGTGCATATCGATGTCGGTGCTTGGAACAATCGCCAACGGCCCGGCCGACCCATGGGCGGCGAGGCGATGGGTCTGCGCGCTGTCTTTGCAGCCCTAAATCAACGCTATAGTTAATAGGGGGCGTTTCAACGCGGCCACCTAGGGCGCCAATCCCCCCTCAATCGGGGTGGCAGGTCCTTTGATGTGCCGCCCCGGTGTCAAGTCAAAAAATTCCTCAGCAGCGATGTACATCTCAAGCGGAAGCCTTATGATTGCGACTCAATCAAGGGCTGGCCGGTCTGTCAGGAAGGCGATAATGGAGCCTTTTTTTGAATTGATTTTTCACAAGGACTATAGGAATTCAAATGAATAAAACGCTTTTAGTATCCTCCCTAGTAGTCGTCGGTGTCGCACTTGCCGGTGCCAGCGCTATGTTGGTCGCCGACCGCCAAATCGACGCGGCCCTGGCCCAGTTGCAAGACAGCGCAGCCGCCTCCTCTATCCTGATTGCGGTCAGCGATGATCAAAGTAGCTTTATCGAACGGCACCTGGTGTTGACCGCGAGCGTCGAACAGGCTGACCAACGTGTCACCCTGGTGATCGACAACAACATCCAAAAACGTCCCTGGGGGGCCAGGATTGAACACCGCCTTCATTTCGACGCGTCACTCCTGACGTGGGTTGACGACGCACAGAATCAGGCGCTATTACGCACGTTATTGATCGATCAAGATGTGATGACCGGTACCACCAAAATCGGTTTAACCGGTGATTATCAGAGTGATTGGCTCGGCATCGGTATCGAAGAGCAGATCGAGCAGGCCACGGTGCGGGTGTCGCCACTGCGCTTGGCCATAACCGGTGATCCCAGCGGGAAATTCAGTATGACGGGCTCTTGGCCGGGTGCAACGGTGACGGTCGATGAACCGGAACAGGTCGCCATGGTCATGCGACCCCTGTCTTTTCAGTCTGAGGGCCGCTATATCGGCGGTAGCGTCTTTGTCGGCGAGCAGAGTACTAGCGGCGACGGCATGAGCTTCGATTTAACCAGTGAATTGGCCCAGGTACACTACCAGGTTGGTGCTTATAGCATCCAATCGAACAGCCAGGTTACCGATGAGCGGCTTGCGATGGACCTGTCCTTCCAAGTTGATCAGGTGTCTCTTGACGATGGCGAAGCGCCTGTGGATATCAAAGACATCCTCCTCGCCATATCGATGACCGGTTCTTCTGTGCAAAACCTACAGAGCTTGTCACAAAACCTAAACGCGATGCAGATCAGTGGTGAGGCGAGCCCGGCCCTGATGGAAGACATCAATGTATTTTTACGTACTGGCTTTGTATTTGCTCTCTCCCAGCTGCAGGCGACCCTGGACGGTCAAGCCATCGCCCTACAGGCATCGTTCGAAATGCCGGAAAATGCTGTAGCCGATGTTAACAACCCCTTTTCGATGCTGTCTCTGGTGTCCAGCCTCAAGGCCGATGCCCATCTGGAGTTAGCCGGCGGCCTAAGCGAATCGACCCTGTTGGCAGAACCATTCAACAATCTGATGATGACCGGTGTGCTAGTGGAAAATGGCGCCGATTACCAGGTTGACTTTAAACTGGCGGATGGCTCTGCGCTGCTCAACGGTGAGCCCTTACCGTTGCCCTTTTAACACGCATCGGTGTTAAGGTACGGATCTAGCAAAAACGGCCAACCGGCCGTTTTTTTTGCCTAAAAAGTTGAACACCCTCACATTTGACCCCGCATCAGAGTGGAACACAAAAGGCCAGCCATGAGCGTCACGCAAAATCAGGATATATCGGCCTTGCTGCCAACTCTACCGAGCATGGCGGGTAAGACCGTCGCCATTACCGGCTGCACCAGTGGTACCGGCCTTATTTTGGCTCAACGCTGCGGTGCCTTAGGCGCGCAGGTGCTGATGTTAAATCGACCCTCAGCGCGCAGTGCAGCAGCCCTTAGGACGCTGCGTGCGCAACGGGTTGATGCGCGCTTTATACCCTGTGACCTGGCCAGTTTGGCGAGTGTCAGAGCGGCTGTTGACCAATTGAACGGTGCCTGCCCGAACGGCCTGGATGTGCTCTGTAATAATGCCGGCATCATGGCCGTGCCGAGTCGGGTGACGGTCGATGGCTTGGATCTGCAGATGCAAACCAATCACCTGAGCCACTTCCTGTTGAGCTCCGGTGCTTGGCCGCTGTTGGAACGAGCCGTGGGTGCGCGGGGCGAGGCCCGAGTGGTCAATCATTCCAGTGGCGCGCGGCGCGGTGGTGACTTACAGGCGCGATATCTGGCCAAAGACCCAGCCAAGCTTGGTGGCGATGGTTTTCTTGGACTGGGCAAATGGCGGCGCTATCAGCAATCCAAGCTGGCCAACCTGCTGTTCACCTATAGCCTGCACGATGCCATCGCACGGCAGCGCCCGGAACTGGCCGGCAAGGTGAAGAGCCTATGTGCTCATCCGGGCCCAACCCATACTGAACTCCAAGCCAAGACCCTGGCCTCTGGCGGCATCGGCTGGCTCGACCGGCTGATCGTGCATGCCATTGTCAAGCAAGCCCACAGCGTCGACGCTGGGGCGATGGGATTGGTGCGCGCATGCTGCGCCAAGGATGTCGCGAGTCTGGATTTTTACGGTCCGATTGGCCGCGGGCGTGCCGGGCCGGCGGTGTTGTTGCCCGCTGAGCGCAATGCCATTGGGGAAGCATTGGTCTGGGCTGACAGTCTGCATAGTACCGGTCTCAGCGATTTTTTTGCCACGCGCTAAGGATCGTATGGGCCGATAGTGTGGCCGAGCGCTAAAAATCGTTGCGCGCGCTGAGGGTGAGCGACTGGCCGGTGGCGAAATGCTCAAAGGAGAAAGTCAGGGCATGCAAACAGAGCCTAGAATGCATGGCCAATGCCTCCGGGTGGGCATAGAAGGCATCGCCCAAGATCGGGTGACCCAAGGCATTTAGATGGACGCGCAGTTGATGGGTGCGGCCGGTTTGGGGGGCCAAGCTCAGGCGCGACCAATGCGCTGCGCCATCAGCCTGGAGCAGACGATAGTCGGTCACGGCCGCCTTACCGTTTTGGTCGATCTGCTGCAGTGGCCGATCGTCCGGGTTGGGCCCAATCGGCAACTCGATACGGCCCTCCGGCTGTGCCAACAATCCCCAGACCAATGCCTCGTAAGTCTTAGCAACCTGTCGATACTGTAGTTGTTTCTTCAGGGCACTCTCGGCCGCCTTAGTCTTGGCAAACACCAGCACCCCGGAGGTATCGCAATCGAGTCGATGGACCAGATGGATTTCGCCAAAACGCGCCTGCAAGCGGGTTAGAGCGCAGTCATGGGTCACCGGGTCGCGTCCGGGGTTGCTCAGCAGGCCGCTCGGTTTGTTGATCGCCAGATAGGCGTCATCCTGAAAAATAATCTCAAGCGCGGCTGCCGGGGGGCGGTAGGTGAAAATTCTGGGAGTCACGATGGAGTCTCTTAGGCTGTCAGCAGATCATGGCGAGGCGCAAGTATAGGGCGAGGCGTGCTTGGGTTACCAGTTGATTGATTGATAGCGCTGGCGGCCATCGGTTTTAGGGTGTTAATCGGCAGACAAAAAAAATAGCGCCGAAGCGCTATTCGTTAGGTCTCAGGGCCTGGGTTAGAAAAACCCGAGCGGACTGGTGCTGTAGCTGACCAGCAGGTTTTTGGTCTGCTGGTAATGCTCGAGCGCGATCTTATGCGTTTCCCGACCGATACCCGACTTCTTGTAGCCACCAAAGGCGGCATGCGCTGGATAAGCATGGTAACAGTTGGTCCACACTCGACCGGCCTGAATGCCACGACCCATGCGGTAAGCACGGTTCATATCACGGGTCCAGAGACCGGCACCGAGGCCGAACTCGGAATCGTTGGCAATCGCCAAGGCTTCGGCTTCATCCTTAAAGGTGGTAACGCTGATCACCGGGCCAAAAATCTCTTCTTGAAAAATTCGCATATCGTTGGTGCCTTTGAACAGCGTTGGCTGGATGTAGTAGCCATTCTGCAAGCCATTCGACAGTTTTTGAGCACTACCGCCGAGCAACAGCTGCGCGCCTTCGGCCTTGCCGATGTCAATATAGTTCATAATACGATCAAACTGCTCGCGCGAGGCCTGTGCACCGACCTGAGTGTCGGTATCGAGCGGGTTGCCTTGGATGATCTTCGCGGCACGGGCAACAACCATCTCGACCATATCGCCATAAATGCTTTCTTGAATAAGTGCGCGCGAGGGACAGGTACAGACTTCGCCCTGGTTAAAGAAGGCCAGGGTGATGCCTTCAACACATTTACTCAGATAGTCATCTTCCTGCAGCATTACGTCGTCAAAGAGGATGTTTGGCGACTTGCCACCGAGCTCAACAGAACTGGGTATCAGCAAGTCAGCGGCATTGCGCAAGATCATCTGACCGACTGGGGTTGAGCCGGTGAAGGCGATCTTGGCGATACGCTTGCTGGTCGCCAAGGCATGGCCGGCTTCTTCGCCCAGGCCGTTGACGATATTGAGGACGCCTGGCGGTAAGAGATCACCGATCAACTCCATCAACACCAGAATCGATGCCGGGGTTTGTTCGGCTGGTTTCAGGACCACACAGTTACCGGCGGCCAGAGCCGGTCCAAGTTTCCACGCGGCCATCAGAATTGGGAAGTTCCATGGGATGATCTGACCCACGACGCCCAATGGCTCGTGTATGTGATAAGACACGGTGGTCTCGTCGAGCTCAGCCATGCTGCCCTCTTGAGCTCGCAAACAACCGGCGAAGTAACGAAAATGGTCAACCGCCAGTGGGATGTCGGCGTTCAGGGTCTCACGCACGCCCTTACCGTTATCCCAGCTTTCCGCGACGGCGAGCATTTCAAGGTTTTGCTCCATACGGTCGGCAATACGCAGCAGTATGTTGCTGCGTTCGGCCGCAGCCGTTTTGCCCCAAGCAGGCGCCGCGCGGTGGGCTGCATCCAATGCTAGGTCAATATCGGCCGCGTCTGAGCGTGGCACTTGGCAGAAGACATCGCCATTTACCGGGCTGACATTGTCGAGGTACTTGCCATTAACCGGTGCGACCCAGTCGCCACCGATGTAATTGCCATATTTTTGCTTAAAGGTTAGCAGCGAATCTGGCTGGCCAGGATTTGAATAAATCATATATAGCTCCTATATTTTATTTTTTTTAGTATGGAGATCATGGATTTGAATCGAGTGGTTACTGGTTTGTCTGCGAGATCTCGATTCGAACCGGTGCAGCCCCGAGTCCACACGCTAAGACTTTGGTCGGGTTGTTGAAGGCTATGCTACGTGGTGTTATAAATGATGACTTGCCTTAGCGTTTTTTTTACTAGGCTCAGCGTCTGAACTTATATAGGGGATCGTTTCGGGGCCTAAGACTGCCTGTAAACGCACTGTAGATCGATCCACCCCATCGATAAGGGCCAGCAACATACTAGGGAATGTCGCTGAACTCGGATAAATGTTGGTAAACTATTTTGAGGTTAGGATGACAACAGTAGATTTAACGACCTTAGCAGAGCGTAATCGCCGCCAGAGCGCGCCGCGATTGTTGGTAGAGAACCGTACCGTATATGAAACCCATGGTGTGGAACTGTCGATTTACGATACCTTTAGCAGCGCGACGCAAGTCCGCCTCGAAGCCGAAGAGATCCTCTATTGCGGCATGATCAGTGGCCGCAAGGTATTGCACGGCAAAAACCATTTCAACGAAGCCTTCATACCGCATGAGTCCTTCGTGATGGCCCCCGGCGAGACCGTTACGATCGACTTTCCCGATGCCAGCTCGACCCAACCGACCAGCTGTTTGGCCCTCGGTATCGACCGCAATCGGCTGCGACAGGTCTGTGACAGCTTGAATATACACGGCGTACTGCCGCGTGAGTTGGAACACTGGAAGCCAGATGCCGCCCACCTGCTGCACGTTTTCCACACCGAGGCCACACAACAGCTACTGGTGCGGATCGTGGACAGTTTTGTCGGCAAAGATCCGGATCGCGACCTGGTGCTGGACCTAGGGGTCACCGAATTATTGACCCGCATGCTGCGCCAACAGGGTCATGACTTTTTGGTGCAATGTGCCAAAGGGGACCCGACCCTAACCGGTATGACGGCGGCGTTACGCTATATCGACGACCACCTGGCCAGCGCCATCGATATAGACTCGCTCTGTAAAGTGGCCTGCATGTCGCGTAGTAAACTTTACGCTCACTTCAATAAGCTGATCGGCAGCGGGCCGATGGAGTATGTGCAACAACAGCGACTGGCTAAGGCCCGAGTTTTGATCGCAGGCGGCCGGGGAATAACGGCAGTGTGTTACGAGGTCGGGTTCCAAAGTCCGAGTCACTTCACCCGGCGTTTTCACCAACAGTTTGGCGAGTCGCCACGTCAATATGCTGCTCACCATCAGATGGGTGCATCGATCGCCAATGAGGCTCAAAACATCCACCAGTGATCGGCTCACGATGATAGGCCGAATATTGGGCACAAACTGGTCGGTCATCGGCTGGATCGATCCACAGCTAAGCTTCCCGGTCCTGATTTAACTACAGGGTGGGGGCTCAGATGCTGAATATTGCTTGCGGAACTTCGATGACAGAATACCGGCAAATATTAAAGAGATGGGAAATGAAGAAGATACTTGGGTGGATTTTTGCCTGTACTTTAGTAAGCGCCTATTTTTTTGTATCTATATCTGGAAATTTGACCACAGAGCGCAATAGGGTCGCCATATCCCTGTCCGATACGAACCTGGGGTCAAGTTCACTGTCAATTGCGGTAATTGGTGACATACATCTCCCCGAGGGCCCCGCGCCATTGCTAAAACTCCAGAACCTTATGCGAGACATAAAAGCCACGCAGCCCGATCTGGTGGTGTTTGTTGGCGATTATACCGCGAGCCCCCGAGCCATAGTTGATATGTCCTCCCATCGTGAAAATATTATCAACGCAATGAAGTTGATTGATCCTTTGCCAAGGGCTGTTGTGCTCGGTAATTACGAAAGCTGGTCTGATCCCGAGCGATGGCTCTATGAATTCAATCGTTTAGATGTTGATGTTATGGAGAACCAGACGCGACTCGTTAGGACTGCTAACGGCCCCGTCTGTATTCGGGGGCTGGGCGACAAGTTCACCAATAGGTACAAGTACGTAGACTACCCAGCGGAATGTCAGGGCCTACCGCAGCTTACAATCACACATGACCCAGCAGGTGCTTTCGACAAGCACATGACAGGTTTGGTGCTTGCCGGACACACCCACTGCGGACAGGTAAGCTTGCCCTTGGTTGGCCCCCTTTGGGTGCCATCTGAAGCGCCATCATTGGCCCATTGTGGGTTTTACCAGGACAAGCAACGATCAGTCTTTGTTACCTCGGGAGTAGGTACCAGTATCTTGCCCGTTCGATTTGGCGCGCAGTCACAATGGGACGAATTAAACATTCGCTGGAACTAAGGAAAAAGGCGGTTTTGCACCGGCATCCACACCCCATTTTAGGGCCGGTCCCGGACAGTCGAGCCGGCATGCATCGAGGTCGATTAAACCCCGACAGGTGAATCCTGCCCGTGTTCACGCCCTAAGCCTTCATATCCGACTCCGTCCCGGATTCTGACTCGGATTCTGACTCGGATTCGGCCCGCGGATCCATCTCCAGGACCTCGATAGACGTTCGGGTAATGGGTACAAACTCAGTCCGTTCTGCAGCCGGAACCGCCGGATCTGCTCCGATACGATAGCGGGTATAGCTCGCGAGCAAGAGCAGAAATACCGCCAATAAGATCGGGAAGCTGGTCGTACCCAAGCCATACATTAGGGCACCAATTAACAGCGGACCCAACGTGGCGCCAATGCCATTTAACAACAGCAAGCCCTGAGTGGCCGCCATAGTATTGCCTTCGCTCATCCGGTCATGGGTCTGAGCTACGCTCAGGGCATAGAGCGCGAAGGAGAGCCCCCCGTAGATCACGGCGATCGGGCTGAGCCACAAGCCGCCGCGACCGCTCATGATAAACATCAACAGCGCGAACGCGGCCGCACCGATGCACACCCAAAACAGCACCAGGCGACGGTCATAACGGTCTGAGAGGCTACCGATAGGCCACTGCAATAGGGCGCCACCGATAATGGTTGAGGCGATAAAACTGGCCACTTCGCTGTCGCTCAGGCCAATATCGAGCGCATAAACCGCCGACAGACCCCAAAACGAGCCGGTAATTAGGCCGGAGCTCAACGCACCCCAAGCACCGACATGGGATATTTTGAACAGCTCAAGCAGTGGCATCTTGGTGATGCTGGCCAATACCGGCTGATGTACCCGGGTCAGCGCCAGGGGTATAAGACCCAAACAAAACAGCATGGCGACCATGGCAAAGCTGCCCAGTTGATCGGCACCATAGATGATAATTAAAAATTGACCGGCGCCTAAGGCACCCAGGGATACCATCATATAGACAGCGAATACCTGGCCTCGGCGGTGGTTGATTTGTTCGTTCAACCAGCTCTCGATCACCATATAAAGGCCGATCATGCAGATGCCGTGGATCAGTCGCAATAGGCCCCAGAACCAAGGATCGATAACCATACCATGGAGCAATGAGACAACCGCGGCAGCGGCGGACAGGGCCGTAAAGGTGCGAATATGGCCGATGCGGGTGATCAGTGGCGGGCACCATTGACTGCCAACAATATAACCGAAATAAAAGGCCGCCATAATCAGACCAATGGTAATATCTGAAAAGCCCTCAGCACTGGCCCGTAAGCCTAGTAGAGTGCCCAGAAGACCTGAGCCGGAGAGCAAGATACCCATACCAAGGAGTAAGCTTGTGACCGAATAGATAGCCCGTATCAAATTATTTTCTCCAGAAAA
>NZ_CEYAVF010000021.1:18492-43731 GCF_982785585.1 Reinekea sp.
AATGTGCGGATCGATTACAATGGCGGACAAAATCCAACAAGTAGAACTTATATGTCGACGCAAATATTATTGGAAACCCGCAGTGGCGGTGTCTGTGAACTGTGCAAAAGCACCGCCGGTCTTGCTGGTTTTTTAGTTGAGGGCGGTAACGAACTCGGTGCCGACGCCAGTGTGCTGCTCTGCAACGCCTGCTTAGATCAGGCATCCGGTGCGCTAGAAAAAGACCCTCGCCATTTCATGTGCCTCAATGAAAGTATGTGGAGCCAGACCCCCGCCGTTCAGGTCTTGGCCTGGCGGTTGTTGCAGGAATTATCCAGTGAGTCTTGGGCCCAGAGCGCCTTGGATATGCTCTATCTAGACGATGAGCTGATGGCCTGGGCCAAGGCCGGACTGGTCGATGACAGTGCCGAGGTGACGCGTGACAGCAACGGTGTCGTGTTGCAGTCTGGCGATACGGTCACGCTGATCAAAGATTTGGACGTTAAGGGTGCCGGCTTTACCGCTAAACGCGGCACGATGGTGCGCGGCATCACCCTTACGGATAACCCAAAGCATATTGAAGGCAAGGTCAATGGCACCCGTATTGTCTTAGTCGCGGCCTTTCTGAAAAAAGCCTAATAAACCCACCGGCTCGGTGAATAGGCGCGCGCCCATCTTCTAAACGCCAAAGCCCGATATATGAGTCTTAAAGAGCTGGCCCTGGAATAGCGGCTTGAGCTGTTGTTGGCGCGCACTGGCGGCGCCATAGCAGACCATCAGCGGCAGTAGATGTTCTTCTCTGGGGTGACAGAAACGAGCCTCCGGTGCCTCGAGCCAATGATGTAAGCCATACTTCGCCGCGTCAGGGTTGCTGGCCAGGGTCTGATTGAGCCAGTCATCGAAGACTTTGCTCTTGGCCGTTGCTTGAGTGTCGCCGCCACCGAAGGCGCGCATATTGTGAAACGATAGACCCGAACCGACTAATAGGGCGCCCTGATCGACAAAGGGCGCCAGCGCCTGACCAATGCGGATATGCACTGCTGGGTCTAAACTCGGGTGCAAGCTCATCTGTATCACGGGGATATCGGCATCTGGATACATCAGCATAAGCGGTACGAAGGTACCGTGATCGAACCCCCGCTCGGCATCTTCGACCGCTGAAATTGCGTCGGCCTGAAGCGCCGCGACAATGGCCTGAGCCAGTTTGGGCGCACCAACGGCGGGGTAACGGTATTGGTAGGTATGGGCGGGAAACCCGGCGTAGTCGAATAACATGCCCGGTTGCGCCGCGCTTGAGACACGAATCGGATTGGCTTCCCAATGCGCGGTAACCAGGATAATGGCGCTAGGGCGTTTCAATTGACCACCGACCTGGCGTAAAAAGGCTGTTAATGGACGGTGTTCGGCATCGTCCATCAATGGCAGCGGTCCGCCGCCATGCGGCACGAAGATGATGGATCCGTTACTGATTTCAGTGCTCATTACCGGTTTTGGCCCAGATGATTTTGTAACCAGTCTAGTCATTCCGACCGCCCAGGGTTAGCAAAAAATACTGAGGATGTCGTTCAGTTGATCTGACCCTTCTAGCTCCCTGCCATGGTAGTAGCCCCGCCATAAGGTCCGACCTGCTGGCTAGAGCCCATTCCACTCGATTAACTCAATGTTAACCAACGAACGGCTGAGGTTTTGTAGGCTAAACTCGCTCAGACCAAAGCCGGGTCTAGTGCCATCGACCTGCGTGACGGCGCGCCAATGATACATCTGGCCATCCAATTGGTAATCCGCCTCGCAGGTTTCGAACGGCGGCGCGGCTCGGCACACCAGGTTGGTCTCCAGCAACTGAGTGGGTGGGTTTTCCGCTCCGAGCAGGGGCTCTTCGGTGAGGTCGCGTACCAGAGTCAACGGTCGGCTGTTGTACACCAACAGTTGGTCAACCAAGGAGAGGGTCTGGTCGGTCTTGTAGTTAGGACATTCGGCCTGGTCTTGCCACGTCAGTGTCACCGTGGTGCTCGGCGCGCGGGATGAGTTTTGGGTTAGGCTCAGAGTCTGACTGTCGGTCTGCTCTAAACGCAGGGTAAACAGTTCGTCGACCAAGCTGACCTGGTAGGTAAGCTGCTCGCCGGCGGTCATATCTATGGGCGGCAGACAGCTAGCAGACTGGGTCGATTCGTCTAAGGGTAAGCAACTGCTGAGGATAAATAGGCTCATCATCAGCACCAGCGATGCGAAAAAGGTTGCCATGTTGTTTCTCCTGAAAAATAACTCAGCTGTAAAGGGCCCATAATATGCCGCGCCTTTTACAGCCGTTCTGTGTGCGGCATCGCACATTCGTCAGCTTAATCGAGTGTGCAATGCCGCATCGATCAACGGATGGTGAGCGGATGTAACAGGGAGACAAAATTATTGCTTTCGCTGCTTTCCGGAATGCTGCCGGTCGGGTCCACCACATAGCCGATATAATAGGTTCCCGGTCTTAGGCCAGTTGGAACGGTAAAACGTTTGTCCGCAGTGGCATAGCTGCCCGATGGCATATTCCAGCCGGCCCCGCCGAGGTAAGTATCGCCGGTGGAGATATAATTGTTGGTCGACAGATAGAAGCGAATGCTCGGCGTTTCGCCTTGGGTACCCAGGTTTTCAAGGGTGTATTCCAAATCATATTGGCTGCCACGATTGAGGCTGGTGACCCAAGAGCCGGAGGTGTTGCGCACCCGATTAAAGCTCGAGGCACCGCCGCCGGTATTATAGAAACGCGAGACCGAGACATCGCGCTCTGTCGTGCTGTCTGGGTAGAGCAGACGCAAGCCCCAACGGTCATCGGCATGGGGTTCGACGGTGTTGTAATGACCGATCGGCCCGCCATTGAAATAGTAGGTATTCATGGTGTCCGGTCGACCGTCGTAGTGCAGCAAACCCAAGGCATGACCGAGTTCATGCATCATGACCAGCTCAAAGTTATAGGGTGATCCGGTGTTGGAGCCGGTAAAGTCGCCCAAGGTCCAGGCATAGCGGGTGTTGATGCCGATATCGGCCTCGTCATAACCGTACCGGGTCCCAAACAGCCAATAGCAGGTTAGCCGAGAGCGGGTCACGCCAAGGTAGGAGTCCGATGGCTTGTATTCGAAATAGACTTCGTTGCGACCATTGGAACTGTTGTGACTGCCGTCGGTATCGCGGCCGACATAAAAGCGGAAGTTACTGCCGCGAATGGCATTCCACTCGGCCATCTTATATTGGGTCCGCAGGTCCCATTGGGAACCGATGGGGAAGGAGGTGGTGGACAAATACATGTTGGTCCAATCGCTGCGCCAGATCTGTTTGTTGCCGTTGCAAGTGCGCCATGCGGCGGCATTTGCAGTCATCGCCAGCGCGGCCAAGGAGGCTATTAGCGCGCCGGAAAGCATTAACTGAGTTCGTTTTTTCATGGTGAGAGTCCTTGTTAGTGTCTGTCTGCTCTTATTCAGAATCGGTCAACTGATTGGCTTCCGGTTCGGCCAGCGGTAATACCGGTCGTGCTTGCGGATCCGCCAGGGTCTGCCGGTTCAGTGTTCGCGTTCCGGCCAGTTGGGCATCCCGTTCGGTCGCCACCAAAGTGCTAAGCGCCGGCAAGCTAAACAGGTCCTTGAGGCTTACTTGGGTCGCAATCGACCCGCCATGAACGTGCAGTTGTTGGGCCTTGCGTTCTTGGATCATGGACACAAAGTTACGCACATCGACCGGGGCATAGGCGCGCGGGCGTTGCATCAGCGCAGCCTTATTGGTGGCCACTGAACGGTGCACTAAGCGGTCCAGGCCGCCATCAGAACTGAGCAGCTGCACGCCCTCGGCAGACTGTTGCTCGGCTGTTGCGCCGGTAGCAAGCAATTGGCCGCGGGCCATTAAACCCTGTGCCGTTTCGGTAATAAGATCGGCACCCTGAAAACCAACGATCGGCTCTTGCTGCGCGGTGAGCACCTCTTGGCGGCCGTTGACCTTGAAGACGCCCTGACTGAAGCCGACGAAGGGCATGTCCGCGACGCCATTATGGCTGACAAAGACCACTAGGCTGTCTCCCAGACTGAACTCTGGTGCACCGTGGGTGAGTAAGGTTTGTTCGCCGACCTGGCGCTGTTGTTTGTCCAGTTGCGCAACGGTGCCGCCCTTAAAGCGCAGGCTGACCGCCTTGGCGATGGGTGTTGAACCCGCGGCCGTGATACGCGCCGCATCGCGCAAAATTAGGGTGGTGTAGATGTCGCCATTGGCTGCTTGGTTAGCGTCCATCTGGGTGACCACGCCAGTCAGGACATGCTGGCTGGTGTCGATCAACTGATTGAAATCCTGATACAGCACAGTCGTGGCCTGCGCCGTGCCGAATAGCAGGCCAAACAGCAAGCCAAACAGGGTGACGCTTATCGAGATTAATCTCATGGCATTTTCTCCTTTGCTTTTTTATCAACTTTAAAAAGTTTCAGTGCCGGCAAAGGACGAGTCATCAAACGGAGCGGGGAACAGCGCACTGCACCCAGAGCGGGGCAGGCAACGTAAGCGTGGGCTAAGGCCAAAATACAACAAACGACATTCAGAAAACCTATCCCAGAGTTGGACCGTTTTTCGTGAGCAATCCTTTGAAGCCAAACCATTATAAGAGTGTGCGTCCGGTATTTTGAGAAGGTGATCTAAAACTTCTGAACTCTATTGTCCATTTTGGACTATGGATATTCAGTTAATTGCGCAAGCTCAATGATAGTTACGTGATTGCAGTTCCAGTTCGCCGAGGACGTGGCTGAAGCCCTTAATTTCTTGCGCGATCACATGGATCACATCGCTGTCGGGCGCCTTCTCGAGCAGGCCCTTGATGATCACCAATGTGTCGGTGGTCAGGGTGCGCAGATGCTGCTGGGCGACAGCCAGCCAGACGATGACATTGATATTGCCGGTATGGTCTTCCAGAGTGATAAAGGTAACCCCAGTCGCGGTTTTGGGCATCTGTCTGTTGGTGATCAGGCCGCTCACTACTATGGGTATTTGCACCTTGGCATCCTTGAGCCGATGGGGTTTGCGTTGCGCGGTCAGGGCCAGGTCGAGCAGTTGGTCGGCGGTTGGCGTGGCGGGCAGTAATTCCTTTTCGCGCAGCAGCTGTAATATATGTTTGCGCAGCGATAGGCCGGTACTGTTCTGATCCGCAATCAGGTTTTCAAACTCATCCGGCGCCGCCAGACTGTGGTCGTCATCCGTAAAGGCGGTGCTGAGCAGATCCTGTTGCTGATTCAGCGCGGCGGTCTGCCAACGGGCCTGAAAGCGATGCCCGCTGATCTGGGCCAAGGCATCGGCGCTGGCCAAGGCGTCCAGATCGGCGCGGCTTAGGCCGGGTACCCGTTCGAGTTGGTGAATTTGCTGGTAACCGGCGTCGGGGCGGTGCAGCAGCAAGCTCAGTCCGGCACTGGCGCGCAGTCCCTTGATGCGCCGCAGGCCGATGCGGATCGCGGTCGCGCCGGTCGCGCTGGTGGTCAGGCAACTGTCCCAGGCACTGAGGTTGAGGTCGGCCGGTAGAATGGCCACCTGATGGCGCTGAGCATCCTGCACCAGTTGCGATGCGCTGTAAAAGCCCATCGGCAAGCTATTGAGCAGGGCACAACAGAAGGCCGCCGGATAATGATATTTCAACCAGGCTGAGATATAGGCGATCAGCGCGAAGCCGGCGGCGTGCGATTCCGGAAAGCCGTATTCGCCAAAGCCTTCGATCTGCCGGTTGATGCGCTCGACATAGTCCAACGGATAGTGATTGGCGAGCATCTTGTTGGTCAGCTTTTCGCGTAAGGTTTGGATGTGCCCAGCGTTCTTCCAGCTGGCCATCGAGCGGCGTAAATCGTTCGCCTCGTCGGCGCTGAAGTCGGCCGCGACCATGGCCAAGCGAATGATCTGTTCCTGGAAAATGGGGATGCCCAGGGTACGTTCGAGCACCGGGCGCAGTTCCGGTTTGGGGTAGTCGACCGCTTCCAGTCCGCTGCGGCGCTTTAAATAGGGATGCACCATGTCGCCGTGAATTGGCCCCGGTCGAACGATGGCGACCTGGATCACCAGATCGTAATAGCAAGCCGGTTTGAGGCGCGGCAACATGTTCATTTGCGCGCGCGATTCAATCTGAAACACGCCAACCGTATCGGCCTGCTGAATCATCGCAAACACCGCCGGATCGTCGCGCGCTATATCCTGAATGCGGATCGGGGTCTGATGAAACTGGCGAATATAATCGAGTGTCTTGCGCACCGCACTCAGTATGCCTAGGGCGAGTATATCGACCTTCATCATATCGAGCGCTTCCAGGTCGTCCTTGTCCCACTGGATAACGGTGCGGTTGGCCATGCTGGCGTTCTCAATCGGCACCAGGTCGGTGATGTTCCCCTCGGTAATCACAAAGCCGCCGACATGTTGCGATAGATGGCGCGGAAAACCGCTGATCTCATCGAGCAGCTGTTTAAAGATTTCAATTTGATGCTGGGCTAACCCGAGCCCGTCGTTGACGATCTCATCGATCCAGTTGCTGGCCCGATAACGCCAGCCGTAATTGGCGATCTTCTGCTCGAGCTGCTCAATATTTATGCCCAGTGCCTTGGCAACATCGCGCAGGGCACTTTTGCGTCGGTAAGTGATTACCGTGGCGGCGAGTGCGGCGCGCTTTCGGCCATAGCGTTGGTAGATGTATTGGATGACCTCTTCGCGCCGTTCGTGTTCAAAGTCGACATCTATGTCGGGCGGATCATTGCGGCTTTCAGAGATAAAGCGTTCGAACAGCAACGAGGCCTCCTGCGGGTTGACCTCGGTGATGCCCAAGACATAGCAGACGATCGAATTAGCCGCCGAGCCCCGCCCCTGACAGAGAATGCCGCGCCCCTTGGCAAAACGCACTATGTCGTAAACGGTTAAAAAATAGTGCTCGTAATTTTTCAGCCGGATCAGACCGAGCTCCTTGTCAATTACCGCGAGAATTTCCGCTCCGGCCTGCTGACCGAAGCGTTTCTGCACGCCTTGGTTGACCAGTAAGCGCAAATATTCGACCGCCGTATATTGGCCGGGCAGGGTGTCTTTCGGGTAGTTGTAGCGGATGCTGCGCAAATCGAAGTGGCACTGCTCGGCGATCTCCAGGCTGGCGGCCAACCACTCCGATGGGTAGATAGAGGCGAGTTTTTTGCGCGCGCGCAAATGGTTCTCGGCATTGGGTTTTAACAGCTGGCGCACCGACTCGATGGCTTGATTGGCGCGGATCGCGGTCAGGCAATCGTGCAACGGCTTGCGGCTGGGGCGGTGCATTAGGGCATGACTGCTGGCAACAATGGGCAGGGCGGCAGCGCGGGCGGTCTCCACTACACGGGCTATATATTCGGCGTCACCATTGGCGAGTAGATTTTCCGCTAGCAGCCAGAGGCGCTCGGCATAGTGTTGTTGCAGATGCATCAGAGTCGACTGGACATCACCGTGGCGGGGCAGGGCATAGAGCAGGATACAGTCGGATGTGCTCTGCTGGTTAAAGTCCTTCAAGTAAAGCAGATAGGCGCCCTTGTCGCTGCGCCGCCGAGCGCGGGTAATCAACTGACACAGCTGTTGGTAACCGCGTTGGTTTTTGGCCAGCAAGACCAGGTTATGGCCCTCGACATAAAACTCAGAGCCGATGATCAGTTTAATCTGGAGCGCATTTTGCTGCACGCTGCGCCAGGCGCGCACGACGCCGGCCAGCGAACATTCGTCGGTAATTGCCAAGGCGCGATAGCCCAGTTCGGCGGCTCGGCTGATCAGCTCCTGTGGGTGCGCCGCGGCACGTAGGAAACTAAAGTTGCTCAGGCAATGCAATTCTGCAAATTCGGGATCGGGTGTCGACATGGCGGCTCAGAATAAATACTGGTTATCCATACAGTATCAGATTTTCACCCCGATGCGACAGTCCCCAAGCAAGCTATTGTGCAGCGATTTGTATCCGAGGTCCTATGCTGCTCGGATCGATCGGCCCTGGATCTTAGTGCTAGCCTTAGGTCAGGGGCCCAGAGAATCATTTGACCTGTCTCGGATCTATGGCATCCTCTAGGCTAGCCAGGTCACCCTATTGAGGGCCCTCTCTATCGTCTTCCGGAAAAGTTTTTGACCATGCTAAAGCCCTGGCTACTGGCCATTCGTCCTAAAACGCTGGCCGCCTCGGTCAGCCCCATCCTGCTGGGCTCGGCCCTGGCCTATCACGATGGCCTATTACAGCCGTTGAACCTATGGTTGGCGCTAATCTGTGCCCTTTGTCTGCAGATTGCCGTCAATCTCGCCAACGACTGGTTCGATGGCCGCTCCGGGGTCGACACCGCCTTGCGTAAGGGCCCGACTCGGGTCACCCAGGCCGGGCTGATGTCGCCCTTTCAGCTTCTGCTGGGCTTGGGCCTGGTCAGTGCGCTGGCCATCGCCAGCGGCCTCTGGTTAGTCGCGCTGAGCAGCTGGGGCTTGCTGGCCTTTGGTCTGGCCGCTCTATTGGCGGTATTTGCCTATAGCGGCGGTCCCTGGCCTCTGGCTTCGCACGCCTTGGGCGAGGTGACGGTGCTGCTGTTTTTTGGCTGGTTGGCCGTGGGCGGCAGCTATTATGTGCATACCTTGCAGATCAATCCTGTGGTAATGGGCTATGGCACCGTTGCCGGCTTGATCAGTGCGGCCATTATGTTGGTCAATAATATCCGCGATATCGCCACCGACCGCCCAGCCAATAAACATACATTGGCCGTGGTGCTGGGGGATAATCGAGCGCGTCAGCTCTATGTTGGCCTGCTGATCACAGCCGTGGTCGGCCATCTGGTGATCAGCTTTCCCTTGGGTCTGGTGTCATTGATTCCGGTCTTGATGATGACGCCCTTCTTGCGCCGGTTGGTGGGCGCGATCCGCGTGCGTCAAGGTGCTGGCTTGAATCTGCAATTGGCTCAAACGGCTCAGTTGGTGCTGCTCTATTGCCTGGCCATGAGCGCGGTGCTGGTGGTGTTTTAACACGCCGGGCCAAAGTAGGGTTGGCAAGGCCGGTCAGAACGTCTAAAATCCGCGGCCGTTTTATTGCTGTGAGCGTGACCTATGTCGCTATGTGGTTTGGATTTTGGTACCTCAAACTCGACCGTGGGTGTGGTAATTGATCAGCGTGCAACCATGGTGCCGCTGGAAAAACATCCTCGCACCGGTGCGCTGGAGACGACCCTGCCGAGCGCACTGTTTTTTGATTTCGAAGGCGATAACATCAGTTTCGGTCGTCATGCCATTGAGGACTATACGCGCGGTGATTTTGGTCGGCTGATGCGCTCGATGAAAAGCATCCTCGGCTCTCGTCAAATGGACGATGGCACCCAGATTAAAAACAAGCTCTATACCTTTAATGACATCATCGGCTTCTTTATGCAAAGCCTGAAACAGCGCGCCGAACAGTTTTCCAATCAGGCGCTGGAGTCGGTGGTCTTGGGCCGGCCGGTGCACTTTAACGATCACCATCCCGATCTCGATGCCGCTGCGGAAGCCCGGCTGAGCGAGATCGCCCGGGCGGTTGGTTTTAAAAACATTTCCTTTCAGTTTGAACCCATAGCCGCCGCTTACGACTACGAGCAGACCGTGGATCGGGAAGAGATTGCCTTGATTATCGATATAGGCGGCGGAACCTCTGACTTTACCCTGATCAAGCTGTCTAAGGCCAACCGCGAGAAGACCGATCGACAGGCCGATTTACTGGCCAATCACGGCATTCATATAGGCGGCACCGACTTCGATCGCCACTTGAGCTTGGCAACGGTGATGCCGCACTTTGGCTTAGGCGTGCCCTACAAGGACAAACCCAATCTGGCCATGCCGATTCACTATTATGTCGATCTGGGTACCTGGCATCGTATCCACTCTCTCTATGACCCCAAGGTGTTGCGCGATCTGGCCGACTTGCGGCTGAATATGGCGCAACCGGACGCCATCGCACGGCTGATTCAGTTGCTCAAACAGAAGGACGGGCATCGCTTGGCCGGGCAGGTGGAACAGGCCAAGATCGATCTGGCCGATCGGCAGGAAACACAGATTGACTTGAGTTTTTTAAACCGCGACTCAGGCTCTGGCGACGTCCTGGCCCATCCGGTCAACCGGGCCCGACTCGATGCGGCGATTCAGTCCGATGTCGATCGAGTCTTTGCCGCCGTAGCGGAAACCCTGGCGCAGGCCGGTATCGGCAAGGGTGCTATCAATACCATCTTTACCACCGGCGGTTCGACCGCCTTGCCCTCGGTTCGGGCGTTAATTCAAAGCCAATTTCCGGACGCCAACTGGGTCAGCGGGGATCTCTTTAACAGCGTCGGTAAGGGCCTGGTATTGGAAGCTCAGCGGCGCTATTGATGCCTGCGGCCTAGGGCTAGGCCGCGAAGTCGGCCAGAACCGCGAGAAACGCCGCGCCATACTGTTCGCGTTTCTTGTCACCAATGCCGGCGATGCTGCCCAGTGCCGCCAACGACTGAGGCCGGACGCTGAGCATCTGTTGCAGGGTGGCATCGTGAAAAATCACATAGGGCGGTACCTTCTGTGCCTTAGCGATGGCCGATCGGCACGCTCTAAGGGCATCCCAGAGGGCGCTGTCGGCGGCCGGAATGTCGACGCTGGTGCGTGACTTACCGGGTCGGGTGGTTTTGCTTGGCGCCTTGTCGAGGCGCAACTCGATCCGACTCTCACCCTTGAGCAGGGCGCGACTGGGTTCAGCCAATTGCAGCTGGCCGTATTCATCCAAGACATTGATCAAACCGCGCGCCACCAATTGGCGATACACCGACCGCCATTGGGTGTCGCTGAGATCCTGGCCGATGGCAAAGGTCGAGACCTGATCGTGGCGAAACTGGCGCACTTTGTCGGTATTTTTACCGCGCAGCACATCGATCAGATGGCCCACACCAAAGCGCTGACCGGTGCGAAAGACACAACTGAGCGCTTTGCGACTGGCGTCGGTGCCATCCCAGGTTGCTACCGGGCTCAGGCAGTTGTCGCAGTTGCCACAGGGCTCGGGCAGTCGGTCACCAAAGTAGCGCAACAGCACCTGGCGTCGGCAGCTGGTGATCTCGGCCAAGCCGAGCATGGCGTTCAACTTCTGCTGCTCCAGCCGTTTAAACTGTTCATCGCCGTCCGAGCCGGCCATCATCTGCTTAAGCTTAATCACATCCTCAAGGCCATAGACCATCCAGGCGGTGGCGGCCTGACCGTCACGTCCGGCTCGGCCGGTTTCCTGATAATAGGCTTCGACACTCTTGGGCAGATCCAGGTGGGCGACAAAGCGCACATCGGGTTTGTCGATGCCCATGCCAAAGGCGATGGTGGCGACGATAATCACCGCCTCTTCGGTGAGAAAGCGGCGCTGATTTGTTTGCCGTACTGTCGCATCTAGGCCGGCATGGTAGGGCAGGGCATTAAAGCCCTGCTGCTGCAACCAGAGCGCCGTGGCTTCAACCTTTTTGCGCGACAAACAATAGACGATGCCGGCATGCTCGGCATGTTCTTGGCGAATAAAGTCGAGCAGTTGATCCTTGGGTTTGAGCTTTTGGCTGATCCGATAATCGATATTGGGTCGGTCGAAACTGCTGATAAAGGTGCGCGCATTGCCCAGTTGCAGGCGCTCGATAATTTCGGCCCGAGTGCGCTCATCGGCGGTGGCGGTCAGGGCGATGCGCGGAATGGTCGGGAAGCGTTCATGCAGCAGGCTGAGCTTGAGATAGTCGGAACGGAAGTCATGGCCCCATTGCGACACGCAATGGGCCTCATCGATGGCGAACAGTGAGATCTGCAGCTGGGCCAGCCACGTTAGGGTTTGCGCCTGGGTCAGTCGTTCTGGCGCTATATAGAGAATATCGATATCGCCGGCCACGGCGCGACGCTCAATCTCGGCGTTATGGCCCGGCGGCATGGTCGAGTTCAGGCAGGCGGCGCGTACGCCGGATTGGCACAGGGCATCGACCTGGTCTTGCATCAGCGCAATGAGTGGCGAAATAACGATGCCGATGCCCGGTCGTGCCAGCGCCGGAATTTGAAAACAGAGCGACTTACCACCGCCGGTGGGCATCAACACAAAGGCATCGCCGCCGCCGAGCAGCGTCTCGATGACCTCCCCCTGCGGTGGGCGGAAGGCGGTATAGCCAAATACCTGATTCAGAATTTGCGTCGCGTCCTGCATTTTCAATGGGCTCCTGGGGTCGATGTGCCGGGCAATATAGCCTGTCTGGACGCTGACGACCAGCCTGTCAGGCCCGGCTTTGGGCACTGCGTGACAGGCGTCAAGCAAACAGACCGTGCAAAAACCACCCGCCATCGTCGCGCCGAAACAGCCAGACGCGCTGCTGGCCCTGTTGGCCAATGTAGTAGTCGCGTCGAACCCGGCCATTATCCCACCAGCCCCCTTCGATGCGCTCCGGACCGCTGATCAGCTGGTATTCCTGAACCGGAATGGCCTTCGGTTCGGGCAAGAGTAGGCTTGGCCACTGGCGCATAAACTGTGCGCTGCGCGTGCTGTGGGAATTTTGCAGCTGACTGGCCACCTCCGGGCGAGGGTCGGCTTCGGCCTTTAGGGTCTGCACCCGGTCTTCGCCGAGTCGGGCCAATAACAGAGCATGCATCCGATCGGCATCGCCCTGCAGATAGCGATCGCCAACCAGATCGGCGTTTTCCGCCTGCATGGGTAAAAAGCCCTTGGCGCGCAGGGTTAGGCTGACCACCGGATCGATCAGCTGGGTCTGATCAAGCTGCAGCTGCAGTAAGGCTAGCCAGTCGCTTTGCCGGTAACAGCCGCGCACCGAGGGTATCGTTAACAGACTCCTGCGGCCGTCACGGTGCGCCAACCTAATCAGTAACTTTTCACACACCCGCTGACGCGAGAGCAGATAGGCTTCGAGGTTTAACAACGCGCGGCGCAACGGAAACAGCAGACCGCGCGCCTGTTCGGCGTCATAGTTGAGATGCATCACCTGCGCAAAACGCTCGGGCAGCTTAAAACTGACCGGCGGTCGGTTGTCGGTTTCCAAGCGCTGCAGGCGTTCAATCAGGTCTATGCCAAAGCGATAACCAAGCTCCTTGCGCGGCGTGCTCTTGAGCTGACCGTATTGGCGAATGCCCATGGCTTGCAGTTTATCGACCAATGGCGCCGGCAAGCCGAGCTGTGCCACTGTCAGCTGGAGCAGGTTTTGTTGCAGAACCTCGATGTCGTCGCTGCACAGGCCAAGTCCGGCCTCGGCGAGAATACGCGCCGCCGAGGGCGTATGGCCGGTCGACATACGGTATTCGAAGCCGCTGCTGTCGAGGCGCTGAGTCAAGTCGTGCCAATAGGCATCTAGGCCGGCAAAGAGCGGCAGCATGGAACCGACTTCGAGCAGTAAGCCCTGAGGTGGCAATAGGCTGATTTGCGCCGCCTGATGGTAGCAGAGCAGGGCCAGTTGGTTGAGTGACTCGCCTTCTAAATGGCTGTCATAGTCGGCGATGGCGCAGTCGGCGAGCAAGCAAAAGGCGGTCTTCTTGTTCATGCCGACCCTTACACCCTGGCTGACGGCGGCGGCGTTGCATTGCACGATGGTGTGCTGACCGGGAATCAGCAGCAGTTGCGGCAGCGGTCGCGGGTCGGCCATAAACTGCGCTTCTAGGGCTAGGCGCGGAAAGTGAATATGCAGCCAGAGCATGTTAGCAACCGACCCGATTGAGCGGCAGGCTGATCTGTAGATCATTGACCGGCCAGCCGGCCCGGCGTTTGATGATATTAATCCGGCCCTGGGCGTTAATCGCCAGGCGCAACGACGCGACGCTGGGCTGATTTTCAAATTGGCTCGGTCGGAGCATAAAGACTGCCACCCGGGCGCTTTCGGCGGCCAGCTGGATGCGCCGCATCAAGGCCTTGTCGAGCTGCGTCAACCAGACCACGGCGGCTTGGCAGCCGCCACTCTGAAGGCTTTTTTCCAGGCTGTGGCAGACATCGACCGGCCGGCTGGTATGGGCCAGCAATAGGCGCCGGGTATTAAAACCCCAATGCTGTAGGGCGGGGACACAGGGTGGCAAGGGCACATTTAACCAGAGTTGCCAGCGCTCGTCCTGCTGGCTTAATCGGGCCAAGGCCGGCAGCAGCAGGCGCAACTCGCCGCAGCCGAGCTCAGGGTAGAGGATCTCTGTCACAGCCCCTAAGGGCCAGCCATGACCCGGCAGCAGGGCATCCAGCTCGGCATAGCCGCTGCTTATGGCGGCGACGGTCGTTTCCCGTGCGTCCCGCGCGGTCCAGATCCGACCCTGTTCGGTCAGGGTGTCTACTAAGCTCACGCGAGGAAACTCATGGCGCATGCCTTTTGCTGTATGGATATACAGTATAGCGAAGCGCGATTGATTTGCCAGAGAATAAAAAGGTTGCATTCATCTTGATTAAATATACAGTTGTATATTATTTACTTGAGACCGGCCCATGACTGAACTACTGCCGCGCTATAGCGCCCTAGAAGAATGGGCCAACAGCCTGACCCACGGTATCGGAACCGTCCTAGCGATCGTTGGTCTGGTGGTGCTGTTGATGGTGACGATCCCAACCGAGGATCCATGGCAGGTGGTCAGTGCCAGTATCTATGGTACGACTCTGGTGTTTATGTTTTTGGCCTCGACCCTCTACCATGCCATTCAGCCCGCGCCGATCCGCAAGGTACTGCGTCAGATCGACCATCTCGCGATTCTGTATCTCATCGCCGGTTCCTATACCCCCTTTACCCTGATCAATCTCAGGGGCGTCTGGGGTTGGTCGCTGTTTGGTGTAGTTTGGGGTTTGACCCTGATCGGTACCGTGCTGCAGCTGTCGCCGGCACGCAAGATTAAGGCGCTGATGGTAACGCTCTATTTGCTAATGGGTTGGGCGGTACTCGTTGCCATTAAGCCGTTAATCGCCAATATGGCGCCACAGGGTCTTACCCTGTTGGTTGCTGGCGGCCTAGCCTACAGCGGCGGAGTGGTGTTCTATGTTAATAAACGCATTCCCTTGAACCACGCCATTTGGCATCTCTTTGTCCTCGCCGGTGCCACGCTGCACTATTTTGCTATCCTGTTTTATGCCTTCTGAGTACCATTCGCCGTTCGAACGGCCGCACCCCTAACGCAATCTAAGGATTGGCTGACCTTGAGTTGGCCAATCCTTATCGCTCTACGCCAGAAGAGGGATCGCTTTTCTCGGCCATTAGCATTAGAGTGAAAAATAAAACTATGACGGCAACCAAACTCTACGATCTCGATCGAAAACGGCATTATTGGCAACGTAACTCTGGGCTCTGGCTGTTAGCGGCCGTGCTGGCCGTGGGGGCCTTGTCGAGCCTGTTCGAAATAGGCTATCGCCAGGGCTATGAGCGGATTCTCGAGCAAGCCCAACGCCAGGCTGACTATGAGTTGGCGTTGCAGGTCCAGATATTAGAGAGTCGCTTGGAAAAGTATCGGCTCTTGCCCGTGCTCATCGGCCGGCATGGCGATCAGCGCAATTGGTTGCCCGATCTAGTGGATGGCAATGTCGGCAGCGTCTGGCTGCGTCAGGTGCGCTATCTCAGTGGTGCACAGAATGTCCTGCTGCTGGCAAAGGATGGCCGTATCATTGCTTCAGCGCAGGATGCCGAGGCCTCATTGCCTGTCCTTGAACTGGGTAAGTTGGCCCAGGCCCCGGCTCAGGGGGTGTTGGGCCGGCAATATATCTATGTCGACCAGGAGACCCAACTGTACGGGTTCTCATCGGATTTACAGATCAATGGGACTGCCCGGGGCGTATTGGTGTTCCTGCTTGATCTGGCCCCGGTGTTTCAATCCTGGACGCTATCGGCCTCGGACATCATTGCCCAAGACGCCAATCAACTGATTACCCTGTCGAGCGAACAGCAATGGATTGGCCAGCGGGCCGACCAAATTGATTTTTTCACCGACCAGACCGCTTATGCCCGTGCGGAAATGGCAGTGAACACCATCGGTTGGCATGTTGCGGTCTACGAACCGGTCGATGAGACCGCGCTGATCCGACAAACCCTGCTCAGCGCGGTGGTCTTGTGCATGCTTATTATCATGATATTCATTTTGTTGATCCGCCGCCGTGAGCAGCAAATTAAGACGGTGTTGCGCGATAAGATTTACGCCGCCGAACTGGAGCGGCAGATCAAACACCGCACCGTTGAGTTGCAGGCGGCCAACCTGCATTTGACCCAAGAAGTGCACGATCGACGTCTGGCCGAGCAACAGCTCAAAACCACCCAACAGGAATTGATTCACTCCGCAAAATTGGCCGCGATCGGCCAGATGAGCACCACCCTAAGCCACGAATATAACCAGCCCCTAGCCACCATGCGGACCTATGCCGAGAACGCTTTGCGCCTGCTCAAACTCGATAAGATTGCCACCGCCGAGGACAATCTGCAGCGCATTATCGCCCAGACCGATCGGCTCGGAAACCTGTCAAAGGTGCTAATGTCCTTTGCGCGCAAGCCGGCCAGCGGCTTTACCCGGGTTGATCTGAATGCCTGTGTCGAGGAGGCCATTATGTTGGTCCAACCGCGTAATAAGAATCGCGCCATTGCCCTGACCCATCAGGTCGGTGAGGGTTACTATGTGCTCGGCAATGGCGTGCAAATTAGTCAAATTCTGCTTAACTTGCTGACCAATGCCATCGACGCCATTCAGGGGCAAACGCCCGGACCGGAACGCGATAGTATCACCCTGAGAGCGGCCCTAGACGGCGATCGGCTGACCCTGACCATCGAAGATTCCGGCCCGGGCATCGACACCGATTTGGCGGCCGTGGTGTTCGAACCCTTTATGACCACGAAAGAATCAGGCCAAGGGTTGGGCCTGGGTTTGTCGGTGGTTAAGGACATTGTCAACGACCATCAGGGCGAACTGCGGCTGTCCACTGCTGCCGCCGGTGGCGCGCGCTTCGATATCAGCTTGCAACGTTGGTCGAATGATTCACACTCACCGGACCGCGCACAAGGACCCCTTACGCATGACCGATAGCCTAACCGAATTGCAGTTGTCGGCCACCATTTGGCTGATCGATGATGATGACGATCTTTTGCATGCCTTACAGCAGGGCCTGGAGTTGGACGGCTTTACCGTAGAGTCCAACCTGAGCGCCACCGAGGTGCTGAATCGACTCTCCAGTGACGCCTATGGGGTGGTGATTAGCGATATTTTGATGCCCGATATGAACGGCATGGACTTGCTGCAAAAGGTTATGGATATAGATGTCGCCCTGCCAACCATCCTGATGACCGGTCATGGTGATGTACCGCTGGCCGTGGAAGCGATTCGCAAGGGCGCCTACGATTTTCTGGAAAAGCCCTTTTCGATGCAACAACTCTCCCAGGTCCTTAAACGGGCCTTGGAAAAGCGCCGCCTGGTCTTGGAAAACCGCAGTCTGCGCGAGACCATCGATGACCACGATCCGATCAGCCAACGTCTGGTGGGGCGTTCTGAGGGTATTGTCTATCTGCGTGAGCAGATCAACGCGCTATCAGATACCAATGTCGACTGCCTGATTATCGGTGAGACTGGCTCTGGTAAAGAGGTGGTGGCGCGTGCCATTCACGATTTCTCCAACCGCAAACACCAACCCTTTGTCGCGATCAACTGTGCCGCAGTGCCGATCGATCTGATCGAGAGCGAACTGTTTGGCCATGAGGCCGGAGCCTTTACCGGTGCGACCAAAAAACGCATTGGCAAGCTGGAGTATGCTCAGGGTGGCACAGTCTTTTTGGATGAAATCGACTCCATGCCGATGGATTTACAGGCCAAGATACTGCGCGCCATCGAGCAACGCACCATCGAGCCGCTCGGTTCCAATAAGACCATTGCCTTGGACATCACCATTATTGCCGCCACCAAGGAAGACTTGGAAACGCTGTCGAGCGACCATCGGTTCCGCCTCGACCTTTATTACCGGCTCAATGTCATCACTTTTAAAATTCCCCCACTGCGCGATCGGCGTGAAGACATTGCCTTGCTGTTCTTTCATCTGGCGCGCATCGCGCGCAGTAAGTATCGGCGTGAAATCCCGACCCTGTCACCGGCGCTGGTGGAACAGCTCACCCATTATGCCTGGCCGGGTAATGTCCGCGAATTGCGCAATTACGCCGATCGCTTTGTCTTGGGTATGTGGAACGGTTTTGTCCAAGAAACGACAACATCGAGCCATGTCGGCGACCTGGCTTCGCGCCTTAGCAGTTTTGAAAAAACGGTTATAGAACAAGAATTGATGCGCCATGGCGGTTCCCTAAAACTAACCTATACTGCGCTTGGTCTGTCGCGTAAGGGCTTGTACGATAAGATAAAACGACTCAAGATTCAGATCAAGGATCTGGCCGACGACGAACTCGATGGGTAGCAAGCTACCCGCCTGAGTGAGGTTTGTGGGTAACCAACTACCCATTGACAGGCCTTTCGGTCGCCGATTGAACTCGGCCTGACCTGCTAGGTGGGTCTCTGCGTCCAATTGGTGGCAGTTGGCATTGCCTTTGCAAACTCAATATCAGTCTCTAATGAGACAGGTACGTAAAATTAAAAAAACAATAAGGGTACAAGATATGCGCAAACTAACATCTCTGATCACGGCCATCACCTTAACATCCGTTGCGTCACTGGCCGCGGCCAGTTGTGAGCCGGGTGAAATAGTTGCCAAGCTTAGCCATGTAACCGGCGGCACCACTCACCCTAAGGTCGTTGCAGCGAATAACTTTGCTGAGCAGATCAATAAAGAATTAGACGGCAAGCTCTGCGTCGAAGTGTTTCCAAACAGCACCCTGTTCGGCGACAGCAAAGAATTGGAAGCCCTGTTATTGGGTGATGTCCAGATGCTAGCTCCGTCCTTGTCAAAATTCGGCTCATATACTGAAAAATTTGGCGTGTTCGATTTACCCTTCGTGTTTAAAGATATCGACGCGGCAATTCGCTTCACCGAGTCTAAGTCGGGCCGTGGTCTGTTGAATGAAATGGAAGGCGTTGGTTTTGTCGGTCTGGGTTATTGGATGTCGGGCATGAAATATTTCTCCGCCAACAAAGCGCTGATCTTACCGACGGATGCCGCCGGTCTGAAATTCCGTGTGCAAACCTCTGACGTTGCCAAGGCGATGATTAAAGCTATGGATGCTTCACCGCAACCAATGGCTTTTGCTGAAGTATACGGTGCCTTGCAGACGGGCGTTGTTGACGGCCAAGAAAACACTTGGTCTAACGTTTACACTAAGAAATTCTACGAAGTTCAGGACAGCACAACAGAAACCAATCACCAGTTGCTGGCATACCTGTTCATGACCTCTACTGAATTCTTGGATAGCCTGGACGCTGACGTACGTGCAACGTTTTTACGCATTGCAAACGAAGTTACCCTTCAGGCTAACCTAGCCGTTAAGGACGCTGAAGCGACCAACCGTCAGAATATCCTCAACGCTGGTGGCAAGATCAACGTCCTAAACGCCACGCAACGTGAAGCTTGGGTGAATGCGATGAAGCCAGTTTGGAAGCAATTTGAGAAGCAAATTGGCGCCGATCTGATCAGTGCAGCGGCTGGCTCTTAAGTAGCAGCCTAGTCTCTGACGAGAGGCAGTCGTTCGTACTGCCTCATTTTTACTGCTTTTATAAACCTTGTTGAGGAACCGGTCATGACTGGTTATTGGCCCCATTTTTTCCTGTTTGTTTTGGTCGCGGTAATCTGGTTACTAGAACTGCGTTACTACAAACTGATACACCATATAGAAGAACACCTATTAATTACCATTATTGCGTCAATTATGGCCGTATCCTTCGGCCAGGTGATTGCGCGGTATGGCTTCAACACCGGTTGGTCGGCGGCATTGGAATTTAACACCATAATGTTTTCCTGGCTGGTCCTGTTTGGCATGAGCTATGGCATTAAGACTAATCTCCACTTGGGTGTCGACATTGTCTTGAAGGCTTTGCCGAAACGACTGGAAAAAGTTCTCAGCCTGTTTGGCGCTGTCTGTGTCATCCTTTATGGCATGATCTTGCTCGATTCCACCTGGTTACGGGCATTGGGTTTCGATGTCAGCGGCGGAGCTCTGGAATACTGGAGTAAGTTTTACAAATTTGGTATCGGTGTCGATGAATTGCGTTACCCGGTCTGGGCGCAAGAACTGTTCGGCCTGCAAAACCGATTGCACAAATGGCTGGTGTTACTCGCGCTACCCATCGGTTTAGCCCTGCTTATGTTGCGTGGCACTCAAGCCTTTGTCGATATTGCGATCGGTAAGCGAGCGGCCCTGATCAGTGCACATGAAGCTGAAGACTTGGTCAAAGAAAATAAAAACCTATTAGCTGACTGAGGTCACCATGGATTCTCTGATTTTATTTGGCATGGTATTAACCCTGCTATTTTTGGGCGTGCCAGTGGGTATATCCCTCGGCCTGTCTTCGATCTTTTTTGTCGCCTTTATCTCACAGGATTCGTTATCGTCTATCGCGATTACCCTGTTTGGTACCGGTACACACTACACCTTGCTGGCCATTCCGTTTTTCGTCTTGGCCTCGGCCTTTATGTCGACCGGCGGGGTTGCCAAGCGGCTGATTGACTTCGCCATCGCCTCCGTCGGTCACTTTCGTGGCGGCTTGGCCATGGCCTCGGTCTTGGCCTGTATGATGTTCGCGGCGCTGTCCGGATCGTCACCGGCGACCGTGGTGGCCATTGGCTCTATAGCCATTGTCGGTATGCGTCAGGTCGGCTATTCGAAAGAATTTGCCGCCGGGGTTATCGCCAATGCCGGCACCTTAGGCATCCTGATTCCGCCTTCGATCGTGATGGTGGTTTACGCCGCAGCGACCGACGTTTCGGTCGGTCGGATGTTCTTAGCGGGTGTGATTCCAGGTCTAATCGCCGGTTTGATGTTGATGCTTGCCATCTATGTTGTGGCACGCAAGAAGAACCTGCCGTCTGAACCGTGGCACGGTGTGGTGCACTGGCTCCATGCCGCCAAAGAAGCCGGTTGGGGCCTGTTCTTGGTGGTAATTATCATGGGCGGTATCTACGGTGGCGTCTTTACGCCGACCGAGGCGGCCATTGTAGCGGCGATTTACTCTATGCTGGTGGCCATCTTTATCTACCGAGACATGGGCCCGTTGAAGGATTCGCCTTGGGTCATGGCGACTGATGCGCCCCAGGCCCAGGTCGGTTTCCGTGCCACGGTCTATGGTGTTTCGTTCTTCTTGGTGTCCTCAATCCTGACCTTCTTTGTGGTCGGTACCAGCGACAATGGTTTCGAACCCGGACATTGGACCTTCATTATCGTGTTCAGCCTACTCAGTTGTGCTGCGTATCTATATTGGCGCATCCAACAGGGCCAAAGTAAGCGACAGGCATTGCTGCAAGCCTTGTCTATCTGGGGTCGTAATATATCCCTGATCGTGCGTAACTTTATCCCCGGCATGTTTGGTGGCCAGGCTCGTCTGACGATCCTGGACGGCACCAAAACCACGGTGATGTTGATGTTTATCATCGCTAACGCCCTATTGTTCGCCCATACCTTATCGGCTGAACGCATCCCGCAGATGATTACCGAATGGATGTTGGGTATCGGCTTTAACTGGTTTACCTTCCTGATCGCGGTCAATATTCTGTTGTTAATCGGTGGCCAGTTTATGGAGCCATCGGGCTTGTTGGTTATCGTTGCACCGGTGGTGTTTCCAATCGCCATGGCATTGGGGATCGATCCGATTCACCTAGGGATTATCATGGTGGTGAACATGGAAATCGGTATGATCACGCCACCGATTGGTCTCAATCTATTTGTCACCTCCGGGATCACCGGCATGAGCCTGTCGCGGGTCGTCAAGGCGGCTATGCCCTTTATGCTCGTGTTGATGGTGTTCCTGGTGATCGTCACCTATATTCCGGCCATCTCAACCTGGTTGCCCTATCTGGTTATGGGTCCAGAGATCATCCTACGGTAAAGCAGACTCGACCGTAGCCGACTCATTAACGGTTGCAGTCAATAAGATAAAGCGCGTCCTAAGGGGCGTGTTTTTTTTGCCTGCAATAGATGGGATCAGGCTTCTGGTCGATCAGCCACGATGTTCGTTGGATAAGATGATGGTGCAAGCTTTACTCGGGGGGATAATGTGCCTGGCCATGCTCCGGTTTGTCGGCCCAAACGCTTTGCCGGCGAAGGGCCCTAACATATGGGCCGTATTCAGTGCCCCGCTAGAGGATGTCTGCTAAGGCCTCATCGAGACGTTGATACCGAAATTGGAAACCAGCCTGTTCTATTTTGACCGGTAACACCCGCTTACCGGATAAGAGCAGCTCTTCGCCCATCTGGCCCATTAGCAGCTCGATCATCATAGCCGGCATAGTGAGCAGAGTAGGCCGGTGCAAGGCATGGCCTAATGCCTTGGTAAAGTCGGCATTGGTCACCGGCTGGGGCGCGGTGGCGTTAATCGGGCCTGTTAAGCTTTCATCTGCTATACAGTGGGCGATTAACGCCACCATGTCGTGCAGGTGTATCCACGGCATCCACTGCGTTCCTGTGCCAATTTTGCCGCCTAAACCAAGCTTGAACGGGAGGATCATCTTACTCAGGGCACCACCATTTTTGCCCAGAACGATCCCAGTGCGCAGTAGGCAGGTCCGGATACCCATGGGCTCGGCCTGCAAGGCGCAGGCTTCCCACGCGCTGCAAAGCTGACTGGAAAAACTGTTATCCGCAGTACCTTGCTCATCAATAGACTCGGCGGTAGAGCCGACACCATAGTAGCCAATTGCAGAACCGCTGATAAACAGAGCTGGTTTAGATTCGCTAGTGGCAAAGTAGTCAATGATTTCTTGGGTAGTGTTGAGGCGACTGTCCGTAATCCGCTGTTGCTGGGCTATCGACCAACGTTTATCGGCAATGGGCTCTCCGGCTAGGTTGATCACAACATCAAAGGTCTCCGCGGGGTTGAGTTGAGCAAGACTGCTAATACCCCTAATTGCGCCCTTGATTCGTTCCGGATGGCGAGTCTTGACGACTAGATCGTGGTTTTGCCGGGACAGCAGGCCACAGAGTTCGGTGCCGATAAAGCCGGTTGCACCGGTTATTAGAATATTCATGCGCTTGGGCCTCGTGGTGGGCAGTCGCTTTGGTGGCCGAAGTCAGAGCTTGAGCCAAGTATTGATCTACTGACCTTAGCACTGGATTGATTTGGCCGCTAGCAGCTTTTTTATGTTGTATTAATTACGCGCTGACGGGGCAACTGGACTAGAGGCTTTTCGGTTAATCGATTTTTCTGGCATTTAATTGAGCGGGGTCCGAGGATTAATGTTATAACTTCAAACGCCATCTTGGCATTGATCGATCGATATGGACTATTTTCTCCTAACTATTATGCCATCTTTTTTCACATAGATAATGGCTTGTTGTTCCGTTTTGGTACGAACGCTAGCGCCATTAATTTCTAGATAGCAGTTTGGATAGCTGGTCGACTTTGCACTGATGAAGGGTGTTGGATGGTCATGCTCCTGAGGAGTTGCCCGTCTTCGCCGCCGATCGATTTCCTTCAAAGCATCTTGTAAGATTAGTAAAGAACTTTCGATCTTTCGTATTTTATGTAATTCGTCTTTACTGCGTGCGATTTCTTCGCTGCCCGCTGGCACCGCTGGCGGCAATAAGTTGCGTAGTTTTTTTGCCTGATTGACACGCTGGTCCCGAATGAAATCGAGTTTCCGAAATAGATCTGTAACAACCTTGGAATATCCCAGGGTGATTTTAGTGACGCTATAAGCTTGGCTACCTAATGTCTTAGCGGTAACCGATTCGACCGCATGGGTTTCACCGCCGACTAATCTACCCTTGCCGCCTTTATTGCCGACAGCGACTCTTTTCCCAGCCTTAAGGTTGGAATTGAATATGTATTCTTTGACGGTGATGTTCTTACCGGCGTTTAGGTAAGCCAGATTGATGTATTGAGCCTCTATCGAGCCGCCGGCTTCGAGAACGCAATCGTATTCCGGAAGTCCTATCCCCGGCACATCCATGTTAGGGTCACCCAAAACTCCGCCGTCGACGATAAGATTGTTACCGGCTTTCACCTGTGCTCGCTCGACGATGCCCTTTATGAAAATATTACCGGTGGCTTTAACCTTCATGTCGGGGTGTACATCGCCTTTGATCAAAACCGAACCGTCAAATTCAACATGACCAGTGGTAATGTCAATCTTATCAAATTCTAAACTGGTATCTATGCGCCCGCCGTCTTCAAATATGACCGGATGGCCAGTAATGTGGGCATATATTATTTCAGGATTTTCTTTGTCAAAAAAGGTGCCAGTCATATTTCTAGACCAGGGTATTACTATCCCAGGTGAAGATTTGAGGGCTTCAGAAAAGATATTGTAGCCATCTTTACCAGGTTTTGGTGGAAGCCGTTCCATAATGGCGGTGCGGGGTTCGACGATTACGTAGGATTTTCCGGCAAGATGATCGATGCTGTCGTTTATGGCCCTAACCTCACCACTGGGCTGAATACTGTCCTGTGCCACCAAGGAAATGAACTGGCTATCAACTCCCGGCATGGCTGCTCTGCCGATCGCAACGGTAATCCGCCGGGCCTCAGGTGCAGCGACAACCGCCTTAAGACTGGCCAGATCGATAAGGTCAGCAGCAACCAGGTTTGCGCTTAACCCTTCTCTGAGATTCTCAACGCTTAGGTCTACGCCGCCTTGCGCGGGCACAACATCAATGTAGGCCGCCATGTGGTCTTCACTCAAGACCACCTCGAAGGTTGCGTCACAGCGTGAAGCGATGGCAAGCCGACAGGGCACCTTTTGGTCATAGTAATCGAGCAACGTATCGATAATCGAGCCAGCTATGCGCCACTCCAGTAAACTGGCCTCAGACAACGCCTTATCGATATGCGCACGCTTCAGTTTTGAGCGGACCTCGCTTGCAAGCAAAACACCGAATGCCGTGCCAGATTTTTCATCAACTTCCAGGTTGAAGGCAAGGTGCTTGGGTCGTATCTGTTCAATATTGTTGGTCATACTTTGTCCGTGAGCTGAATGCTAAGGGCGAACGCGATTGCAAAAAAACGGCCCGCTTGGCGAATTCCCTGTTGGACGCAACGCTTGAGTTCGAAAAACTGTTTTAGTGCAGCTACATTCTTAATCAACTCTATAGCTTGAATATGACCGTGATTTAACAATTACATAGGCCAGAAGCTCGAATAGATTATATTAATGCTTTATTAAAATTAATACAATTGCAGACCTATCGACCTATCGACCTATCGACCTATCGACCT
>NZ_CEYAVF010000021.1:43831-56598 GCF_982785585.1 Reinekea sp.
GACCTATCGACCTATCGACCTATCGACCTATCGACCTGCAGAGCAGCTTGCAATGCTTTTAAATTGTCAGCATTGTACTTTTTTATGATGAGGGTGTTGCCAGCGTCGACGAGTAACGAGCTAGCTTGGCTTTACTTTCAGGCCGATATAACAGTGTAAGGCTTTGAGCATTCGGTGTGATTAAATGGGGTTTGGTTAGGCTTGAGTTGGCAAGCGTGGACTCGGTGGCTAAGGTTGCGATCTAGTCGAGCTGCTATTATAAGGGATGTCACTAGACATCCGACGCTCGAGCGCGGTGATTAAACTTGAAGTTGTTTATAAACCTACTGTCCTCTAAGCGTTACAGATAAACGAAATACTTCAGCAAATCCTTCCAGGTGACAATGCCTTCAATAGCCATTTTGGCATTGACGATCGGTAAGCAGCTGATGTTGTTTTCTAGGATTAAAATGGATGCCGCATCGATCGGGGTGTCGACATCAATCATCAACATATCGGTCGCCATAATGTCGGCCACTTTTATAGTCGACTCGAATTCCGGGTACGCCATGGTGGTGCTATTGAGGGTAAATTCGGCGATTTGATCGCGTATGTCTTGGTGTGAAATGATCCCAACCAGTTTACCATCTTCTTCCACCAGCAAATGGTGAAAGGGCGCGGCGTCGAGTATCTCCTTGGCATCACGCAAGGTGTTTTGAGGCGAAACCCTGGTTACATCAACTGTCATGATCTCAGTTATATTCATTGACCCATATGTCCTATAGTTTGGTAACTAATTTTGAGTATTTTTTCTCATAGGCAATGGCCCTATGTTCTGTTGTGACCCGCATTCTGACACCATTGATATTTAGATAACAGTTTGGGTAGCAGGCCGAAGTTGCCCCGATAAATGGCTGTGGATCGGCGTCTTCACCGAGAACGGCCTGCTTTCGACGTCGATCAATTTCGTTCATATCATCTTTTAACTTTAGCAGCGTACTTTCAATTTTTTGAATTTTATTTAATTCGTCGTCACTGCGCTCGATCGGCTCGTCGTCGTCAGACTCCGGTGGTGGCAACAGTTCGCGTAATTTTTTTGCCTGGTTGGCACGTTGTTCGCGAATGAAATCGAGTTTTTCCAAGGTATCGATAATGCTTTTGGACGAGCCGAGACTTATTTTGGTGATATTATAGGCTTCGCTGCCCAGCGTCTTAGCGATCACCGATTCAACCGCATGGGTTTCGCCACCAACCAATTTGCCCTTGCCACCGTTTTGACCGATGGCGACGTTATTGCCAGCCTTGAGTTTGGAGTTAAAAACGTATTCCCGAACGCTGATGTCGTCACCTGCGGTTAACCAAGCGAGGTTGACATACTTGGCCTCAATCGACCCATCGGCTTCGAGGATACATTCGTACACTGGCAGGCCGTCCTCCGGCACCTCCATATTGATGTCGCCAAGAATGCCGCCGGCCACGGTAATGTCGCTACCTGCCTTTACAGTGGCCCGCTCGACGACACCCTTAACAAAGACATCACCAGTCGCTTCAACCTTCATCTCGGCGCGGACATCGCCTTTTATAAATACCGAGCCATCGAAGGTGACATGACCCGTGGTTACGTCTATCTTTTCAAATTCTAGGCTGGCATCTACACGTGCCCCGTCTTTAAAAAAGACCGGATGGCCGGTAATCTCAGAAACCAAAATATCTGGATTGTTTTCGTCAAAAAGCGTGCCGGGCATTTTATCTGCCCAAAGGATTTGCTCGCCTGGTTTAGAGGTTAAGACTTGGCCGAAAACATCGAAACCATCCTTGCCGTCTTTCGGTGCAACCCGTTCAACTATTGGGGCTAGCGGTTCAACGGTGACATAGATCTTGCCGGCCAAGTGGTCGACACTGCCGTATTGGTCTACCACAATCTCGGCCTCGGCATAGGTATGTTCCGCCACCAAAGTGACGAACTGGGTGTCGATCCCTTGAACTGCGGCTCTGCCGAGCGCGACAGTAAACCGCTCTGCTGATGGAGAGGCCATAACCGCATTCAGGGCGTCTTGATCAATGCGCTCAGCGGCTACTAGATTGGCCATTAATTCACTGTTCATATCCTCCACTGTGAGGCCCGTGCCCCCTTGCGCAGGCACTACATCGATATAGGCCTCCATGTTGTCGGGGCTCAGGGTCACTTCGAAGCTCGCATGTTTGCGCAAGGCGATAGCGAGGCGACACGGTTTTTGCCGCTTAAAGTTACTAATCAAAATATTGATTACACGGCCTTCTTTGGCCCAATGGAATACGCCGGCTTTGGACAGTGCTTCATCAACGACTGGCCGCGTCAGTTTTGAGCGCTCATCGCTGGCGACCAAAATCCCGAATACAGTGCCAGTTTCTTCATCCACCTCGATAGAAAAAGCAACGTTTCTGGGTGTGCGATCTGTGTTGTTTTCGGTCATAACATTCCTGCTAACTGAAATTGGAATAAGGCGTTTCTGAGTTGGCCAGTGTGTATCAAAAATGCGTTAAGCAGCTGCCTATCACGCGACGAACTGTCTCACCGTCGCGCGCCCTAAGTTACTCGGGAGCGTGGTTCAGTTTCTTCTTTTTAATTGGCAGCTGACCACCCGATTCCGGTTGGTTTATGGTTGGCATTTCCTTACCTTTGCGCTTGCCGAGGTTCTTGCGCAGCGATTTTTTCGCGGTCTTTTTCTTGCTGCCGTCGGCGCTTTTCTTCTGTTTGCTGCCGGCCGGCTTGCCATTGGCCTTGAGGTTTTTTGGGCCGGTATATTTGGCCTTCAAGGAGCCGATCAGGCGTCGTTCAAAGTGCAGCTTCAAGTACCGTTCAATGCTTGACATCAGCGAGTAGTCGAGCGAGTTGACCAAGCTGACGGCCAAACCACTGCGCCCGGCACGTCCGGTTCGACCCACTCGATGGACGTGTTCATCACCGCTTTGCGCCATATCGAAGTTGATGATCAGGTCGACGCCATCAATATCCAAGCCGCGTGCCGCCAAATCGGTTGCGACTATCACATCTACCGCGCCTTCGCGGAACTTGGCCATAATCTTGTTGCGTGTGTCTTGCTCGACTTCGCCGTGCAGGCTATTTACCTTGAGCTTGTGATAGCGCAATACATTACCCAGACGCTCGGCCTGGACGCGGGTCTTGGTAAAGACAATCGCCTTCTCAAAGGTTTCATTGGTCAATAACCAATGCACCAGTGTCTCTTTGTGCTTAACATCGTCGCTGAAAATAACCTGCTGTTCGATGCTTTGTTGCAGTATCTCATTCTTTACTTTAATAAACTCAGGCTCGTGCAGCAAGGATTTAGCCACTGTGGCGACACCCTTGTGCTTCAATGTTGCCGATAGCAATAGGTTTTGGTGTTTGCCGGTGCATTTGCTGGTGATGGCCAGCACCTCCTCGCGGAAACCCATGTCGAGCATACGGTCGCATTCGTCTAGGACCAAAAATTCGACATCGGAAAAGTCTGCCGTGCCTTTCTCTAGGTGTTCGGTCAGGCGCCCTGGTGTAGCGATCACTACTTCTGGGTTGCGGCGCAGCAACGATGCCTGATATTGGAATTCTTGACCACCGCGAATAATGACTGATTTGATACTCGATAAGCGGCATAGGGCTTCGCAGTCTTTTTTCACCTGGAGTGCCAGTTCCCGAGTGGGCACCAGAATCAACAGGCGTACCGAGGCGTTGGGTTTGGTCTCACTCATGATGTGATGCAAGGCCGGGATCAGGTAGGCCCCGGTTTTACCGCTGCCGGTTTCAGCACTGATCAGTAAATCCTTGCCCGCCAAGGCCGGTTCCAGGCTGATGGCCTGCACTTCGGTTGGTTTTGTCCATTTCAGATCAACAAAGGCGGCGCATAGCTTAGGGTGAAGATTGGATGTTTCGAACAAAGAGAAAGCCTCAAAAGGGTGCGAAGGTTAGAGACTGGCAGTTTAACAGGTTTGAACACAAGTGGCTGACATTTAGTCAGCCCAGATGGGATTCATGTAGGCAGGCGCTTAAGGCCCGAGAGGGGCCTGAACCGTGCCGTTCGTCAGGGCTGACGGACGCATCGGACAGTCTGCGTTCAGGGCATTAAAAGCCGTCCAACGCCTCATCGATAATACCCATCAACAACTCGGTAATCGGCGCTGTGGCCGGTTCTGCGCTGAAGGGCTGCTGGATGGCGATAAAGGTTTGATCCGCCTGTCCGGTCAGGCTATAGACCGCGATGGCATAGGGGCAAAGCGTGATGTTGTGAGGGTTGGCGGCGGCTAGGGCGTGGGATAGATCGGCCTTACAGAACAACAGTATTTCGGCGTCCTGATAGACCGGTGTGGTCACACCAACAGCCTGCGCGGTGCGCGCTAGCATAGCACCGGCATGCGAAATGTAGGAAATCACCAAGCCGCGCGATTCAATCGCAAACACTAGGTTGTCGCGCGTGCTGATGAAGTCACTGTCGGTACTGAACACCCACGAGGGGCCTTCTTGGCTATAGAGCGCTTCGGCTTGACTCCAAACAGAGCTCAGTAACAGCCCTAAGCTGAACAATAGGATACGGATCATTGGCCACCCGACTGCAGCGCTTGGCGTGCGTTGTCAATGTTCTGATCAAAGTAATACCAGTAAAAATCGGCATCGCGATAGCCTTCGATACGCTCGGCCACTTCCTCGCCTTGGGCATTGAGAAATAGGATCGTAGGCGTCGCAATAACCCGATAGCGGGTTACCAGATCGTCCGGCGTAATCATTTCATCATTGCGCCAGCGCACCGGCGTTGTATCGTCCCAGACCAGCTTTTGCAAGCTAATGGCCTGCTGATACGCCAGGGTATTGACCACCGCGGGCATCACCTCACGTTCCAGTCGCTTGCAATAGGGGCAGGTTGAGTGCGCGACATAGAGCACCAGTGGTTTGCCCTCGGCGGCCATCGCACCCAGGGCTGCCGGAAAGTCGGCCTTGGCAAAGATCAGGTCGCTGCTGGCCCAGGCGCCGACGCTGAGCAGCACAGCGGTGCTCAGCGCGGCCAGCGGTTTAAAGATTGCTCTAGAGATCATCCAGTATTGCCTCAAACAGTTCATCGGAATAAAGATCGCGGAAAAAATGGTCCGCACCCTCGATCAAATGGGTTGAGATGAGCGGATTGTTGATGAATTCCGACTGATATTCCATTAACCGGTCCGACAGAGGGTCTTCGCTGCCGAGGAAGATTTGTGTCGGGATGTCGATCTTGGCAATCAGGCTCGGGGTATGTTTGTTCGGTGTCGGCAGATAATAGGACAAAAAGGCTTCGGCTGAGACTTTGGCGAAGGTGCAGTAGAGCACGGCCGCTTCGGTAATGGGCTCAACCTGGTTGTCCAGACCCTGAAACAAGCTAACCTGTTCGGCTAAGGACTTGCCGTACCGATTTTCGAAGCTTTTCGTCACGCGAGCCTGTTCATAGGTGGCTGGGGCAATCAGCGCTAAGCGTTCGAGGCCAGGGTAATGATAGGTTTGGTAAAACAAAGACGCCTGAGCGCCGCCGCGAGAGTGCGCAATCAAGACGAATTTCGTGTGTCCCTGAGTGCCCAGCCAATCGAACCAGGCCTTGAGTTCTTCCACTGCCTGTTGATGGCTGCCGACTACCGGCATGGTTTCGCAATTCATAAACGATTTGCGATCGTCGATACCCAGGCTGAGACTCAGATTCAGGCTGGAATAGCCCTCATAGGTCGCCAGATCCTGCAGGTAGGTCGGCAGTTCGGTATCGTGGTGCATCCAAGTGCCATGCAGAATCACCATAACGGGCTTTTCATGCGCGGCATCGTCGTTTTCATAGTTGGCGTTTAAGCGCAGCCCATCGTGACGAATCTGTACCGGTTCGGCAGAGACCCAACTCGACATTACTAGACTGGCTAGAACAGAGCATAACAAACTAGCGACACGGATTAGCATAGTTGACTCACTTACAAATAAAGTGGCATAGCGCATCATGCTAAGCCTGGGTTAGAGGGAACATTACGCAATTCGGGCGTATTGATCTTTTTCAGTGCAATTGTCTGCTGGTCCTGCAGGTAGGTAGCGACGGTATCCCAAATGGGTTCGCCCTCAGACTGGGAGCCAACCGTGGCCCAGCCCGATACCTTATATTCTTTACTGGCGTCGATAGGAGTACCGTTATCGAGGCGCATATTGTCGATCCGCTTGCCCATGCTGGCGGTCGGATCGATGCGGTAATCCATGCCGCCCAAGCGCACCATATCGCCGCCTTGCTGATAATAGGGATCGGCATTAAAGAGGTTATCGGCGACATCTTCCAAAATCAGCTTCAGATCGGCGCCCGACATCATCCGAGTGTAGGTTTCCGGATAGGTGATACAGGTCTGATCGAGCACATTTTCCATGGTGATGGTCTGGCCCGGCAAGATCGTGGTCCCCCAGCGGAAGCCCGGCGAGAGCGATATTTGGGAGTCGTTGACGGCCCGTAAGGCATCACAGATAACCTGATCGAAGGTGCCGTTAAAGTTACCGCGGCGGTACAGCAGATCATCGGACTTGGCCAGCGGACGCTGCAGCTGGGCCAGGTAGGGCTGGCGAATGTCGGTGATCAATTGACTCATAGTCGGGTCGGCCCGCAGGTAGTCGGAGAATACCGGCAACAGACGATATTGATAGCTGTCGATACCACTGGCGCCAAACTTCAGATCCAACACACCCAAAAATTTGCCATTGGAGCCAGCGTTGGTGACGAGGGTTATGCCGGCCTTATTTTTGACTTCGATCGGGGCTGGGATACCGTCATGGGTGTGCCCGCCTAAGATCGCATCGATGCCGGTGACATCGGCGGCCAATTTCAGGTCGACGTCCATACCATTGTGCGACAACAGCACCACCGCATCGGGCTTTTCGGTGCTGCGAATCTGGTCAACCAATTCTTGCAAGTCGAGCGGATTGATGCCGAAAGTCCAATCGGGAATAAAGCGTTGTGGGTTGGCAATGGGCGTATAGGGGAAGGCCTGGCCAACCACGGCGACACGACGGCCACCGAGTTCCTTGATCACATAGGGTTGAAAGGCGTGACCGCTAAACTCATCCCAAGCCTCGGCACCGTCGAATAGGGCGTCTTCTTTCACCTTAACGTTTTGCGCAATAAAGTCACCGTTAAAGGCGGCGATATTGTCTCTGATTTCGGCGTCGTTGTAAGTGAACTCCCAGTGTCCGGTCATAACATCGACACCGAGCAGGTTACAGGCATCGACCATATCGCGCCCGCGGGTCCACAGGGCGGTGCCGGAGCCTTGCCAGGTGTCGCCACCATCGAGCAGGAGCGTCTTATTGGCGCCGAACTCACCGCGCATCAGATCGATCAGGGTCTTTAAATGCGCAAAGCCACCGACGCGACCGTACATCTGTGCGGCGTTGGTGAAATCCAATGCGGTATAGGCATGCGCCAACTGACTTTGGGCGTCAATACCGAAGTAATTTAGTAGGGCATCATTCACCAGATGGGGCGGCCGGCCATAGGCAGCGCCAAAGCCCAGGTTGACGGTCGGTTCGCGAAAATAAACCGGCATCAATTGTGCGTGGGTATCGGTCATATGCAACAGTCGGACATCGCCACTGTTGGGTACCTGGTATAAATCCTCGTTGGCGCGGCCCAGGCTGATACAGCCCGGCAAGATGCCCGCTGCGCCGGCTAACCCTAAAAGACGAGAAAATTCACGACGAGACAGTTGCATAGGAGTGTTCCATTGGTTAGGGATGGTAAACAATTTGGTGGTACAAGACCGGTTCGACAACCAAGCGCTGCCGAACCGATTAGTTGCTACATGGGAATATACTGCTGCCAGTTTTCACGCATAAGCTTGCCTTGTTCTAGTGCAAGCTTGGCTTGCTCATAAGCCTCATTGGCCAATTGATAGGCCTGATCTTCTTGGCCATCGGCCAGAGCTTTCTTGGCGTCTGCGATATAACTGGCGGTATCCCGCCATTCATACCCGATTTCGCCGGCGGCCTTATTCATTACCTCAGCCTCAGCGATCATCTGCGTGGCATTGGTCGCTTCTGCGGCACTTGCCAAGCCACTCAGAGCGAGCATCAGGCTGAGCACTAGGCTCGACAACAGGGTGTTTATATTTATCATGCTAGCGCTCCTCATTTTCGGCTACCGGGGCCATTAAAGACCAAACCATTGGACATCACCGTTTGGAAATATTCCAAGTTGCGATATTCAGGTGATTGGGCCGAAAAGGCTTTGGCGCGGATGTTTTCATTACAGCCGCCATAGCGACGGTGCAGCGTACCCAGGGCATCCCACTTGGTGCGGAAGGTTGGGAAATGGGACGTTTGCCCCAGTCCTGGAGACGGTACATCGGCACGCAGATAGAAGCCGGTGGCGCGCATATGACAGTCGGCACAGGAAATATTGAACTGGCCGCGCTTGGAATAGAAAAATTCCTTGCCGTCCATATAGGCGTTGTAGGCCCCTTCGCTGGCAACATCGACATTGATCGCCTGACCACGGCTGACAAAAGACATATAAGCAGAGACCTTAGCTAAATCACCCTTCTTATACTTGAGTACTTTTTCACCATTGGCTGTGCGACATTCGTTGATCGCCAACTCAAGCGTGATCACCATCGCGCGGTCTTCGTCGTAGTAAGGATATTGGCTGCGAACCGCGCCATCACCAAAACAGGTAGCGTAAGAACTGCCGTTGGCAAAGGGCGTCTCATAGAGGGCCTTGCCTTGGTCAACACTCAGCTCATAGGGTGGAAATTCTTCTAATGACTCCCACTGCGAGCGAGCATCGGCATCGATGGAGTACACGCCATTGATGTAGTCAGCTTTTTCGGTGTCCGGGAAACGCTTTTCAAAAAACGCCTGAAAGGTGGTGACATCATCTTGAACTAACGCGGGGTAATCCATGCCGGCTTTTTTACTCATCGGCATACAAGCGGAGGCCACTAATGTGGCGACAGTCAAGCTGAGGGTCAGTTGAATTCTTGTTGTAAACATAACCGCTCTCCATTCAATGGGTTTAACGAATTTCGACCTCGGTAGATTCGTTTTCGCCCTTGTTATCGACCCAAGACATAGTAAAAGTCTCGCCGCTGTTGCCGCCTTGAAACGAAAAGGCCAGGTAGGGATCCTTCGATACGGACGGTCCCAACTCACAGTGAAAAACGCGCTCACCGTTGTGGTTAGCTTCTACTTCGGTGATGTAGTGACCCGGAATCAGTTTGCCGTCGCCATCTTTGCGTCGACCGGTCTCCATTGGGTGTGCCAGAAGGGTCTTAACTATAACCGAGCCGTTACGTGCACTTGCTTTTACTTTCATACGAGTTCCCCTGATTTGTGTTAACCGCCGCAGCCGCCAATGGTGACTTTGACTTCTTGGCTGGTGCGATACAATTTGCCGTCTGCTTCAACCAGTACGATAAGGTTAGACGTCGCGCCCATGCGGATCCGCACTGAAACATCAGTGTTCATTCTGGGCTGAATGTTAAAAGAGCAGCTCAGCGGAGATGGGTTCTTTTCGACAAAAACACTGATGCTCTTGGCTGCCAGGGTGGTGGCAATCGAAATAGGCACAACCGCGCCGTTTTCGGCGATCGATGGTGCTTTAAGTTGAATGGCATCACTGTCAGCGATGGCCAAATTGCCATAGCGTTCGACGATGGCAGTGTCCAGATCGGTAGCGGCAAAAGCACTGGCGCTCCAGTTGGCCCAAACGACACGCGGCAAGTTGACCACAGCCACCAAAAAGGCGACCGATTTGCCCACACGTGTCATAAATTGTCGACGAGATTGATTCATGTTTTTTCCTCTTACAACGTATACAAGTATTCAACCAGCCAATTGATTTCGTCTTCGCTTAACATGCGATGAGCACCGAAGGGCGGCATTATAGTGAGTGGGTTTTTGACGCGAGCGTCGTAGATTTGGTCGAATAAATCCTGCTGCTTGGGAAACCGTGCCTGCATTTGCACCAGCGGTGGACCATAGTTGCCTGGTAAGTTACCACCCGGCATCATATGACAAGATATACAGTTGCCTTTGGTGCGGGTATAAACGACGTCTTTACCCTTTTCCACTTCCACCGTGCCGGCCCAGGTGGGCGCCGACATTAAGAAAGCCAGGAGCGGGATTGCTAAGTGTCTTACTTTCATTCTCTCCACCTTTTCTTGTTGTTGTTATAAGAAAGCCGCCGCAGGTTATCGGCTGCTTTCCACCATGAAATCTACCGCATTACGCACCTGTTCATCGCTCAGCTGAGTCTGCCCACCTTTGGCCGGCATCATCCCCTTGGCACCTTGAAAGCCGTTGATGGCATGGTCATAGACCGTCTCCATACCGCTAGCCAGTCGTTCCTGCCAGTCGGCCTTGTCGCCGAGAATGGGTGCGCCGGCCATACCGGACGAATGACACACTTGGCAGGCCTGTTGGTAAGTAGCCTGGCCTGCTTGAGCGGCCGCCGTCAGAGTCGAAGTTTCGACCTCTTCGATCGCGGGCTCTTCATAGGCGACGCCATCGTTACCGTCTTCCTTGAAGTGATCGGTCGGTGTGATGCCGGTGAGCGAGGCAACGACTTGGATGCTGGCTGGGTCTTTACAGTCGGCCATGCAGCGCGGGTTGGCGGCATCGGGGCGATCGTCGCGATAAAAATTGCCGGCATTGGGCATCACGATTGCCGCCAAATTTTTCTCGTTAAGAACGAACTCTTCTTCAACTATTTCGTTTAAATACAGCACGTAAGCCGTGATGGCATAGACCTCATCGGTCTCCAGGGACTGCGGTGCCGGGAAGGGCATGGCGCGATGAATATAGTCCCAGAGTGTTGAGGCATAGGGCCAATAGCTGCCGACCGTCTTATCCGGTCGATCATCCGCCAGCGTACCCTTGCCGCCGGCGAGTTTCGGCCAGCGTTTTTCGCCTTCGCCAAAGATGCCGTGACACGAGGAGCATTTTTCGTCGTAGAGATACTCACCATCGCTGACCGACCCTTGGCCGACGGGTAAGCCCAAACCGTCCGGTCGCACGTCTATATCCCAACCGGCCACTTCGGCCGGGGTGGGGGTGCGGCCCAGGTTTAGGGTGTCGGCGTTGACGAACGACGATGCCAATAGGATGGGGGTAAGAAACAATGCTAGGTGGTGACCCTTAAGAAAGTTGGACATTGAAGACACTCCCGCTTTCAGTAACCTGCCAAGTATGGATGGAATTTTTATGATAAATAGAGTTCACCCCGCGCGATTGACGCAACTGACTCAAGGTCGGCTGGACATAGCCGGTTTCATCGATGGCGCGACTCTGTAATAGCAGCGGTTCGCCTTGCCAGTTATGCATAATTGAAAAACGCGTCAGTGCTTTCGATAGGACCAGACCCTTAAGCTGGGTAGGCCGCCACGTAACGCCGCCATCAAAGGAGATATCGACCGCCTTGACCTTGCCTTTGCCGGTCCAGGCGAGTCCTTCAATTTCATACCAGCCTTTGCCCTTAAAGGGGTTCTCCGGGCAGGGCGAGGTGATAACGGAGTTGCATTCCTGCACCCAGGTGAATTCGCGCGCGCGGCCATCGGGCATTAGGTCGGTGTATTTGGACGTCTCTTCACGCTGGTACCAAGGCTTGTCACCAATCTCTAAGCGGCGCAGCCACTTGATGCTGGTGTTGCCTTCCCAACCTGGGTTGAGCATGCGTATTGGATAACCTTGCTCCGGCCGCAACGGTTCGCCGTTCTGAGCGTAGACGATGATGGTGTCATCCATCGCCTTTTCTAATGGAATGCTGCGCGACATGGCGGCGCCATCGGCACCTTCGGCCAGAATCCATTTGCCTTCTGACTGCACGCCGACCTCGGCCAATAGGGTGGACAAGCGAACCCCGGTCCACTCACAACAGGACAGCATGCCGTGGGTAAATTGCAGACCTTCCATCTGCGGACCGCGCCATTCCATGCCGCCATTGGCGGGGCATTCGAGAAACTTGATTTCCGATACACTCGGAAAGCGACGTAGATCATCCATGGTCAGGATCAGCGGTCGATCGACCAGGCCGTGAATAATCAGGCGATGTTCCTCGACATTAATGGTCGGCACGCCTGCATGGTAGCGCTCGAAGACCAGGCCGTTGGGCGTGATGATGCCCTTGAGCTTGTGTATCGGCGAAAAGCTGATCGATGAGATCGGGTCGGCGGTCAACCAAGGCACAGTGCGGCGTACCACATCGGCTTCGTATTTGGAGGGCATGCCATAGGGATGGGTGACCACCCCAGTACCGAGCGAACGTGTCCAGCTGGGCACATTGGGTGGCAGGTTATCGCTCGCAAGTACCGATGGCGCTAATGCGACACCGGCGGCGCCGCCCATCATGGCCATGGCATTTTTCAGGAAGCCGCGGCGGTCGGAACCGGTAAGCTGCTCCCCATCGCTGTGGAGGCGCTTTAATAACCCTAGTTCGTCTGTTTTGTTAAAGCCGGCCATGGATTCTCCTATAAAATCTCATTATTCTTATTTGTTATATGCATAGCTCTATTTCAACTATGAGGTTAACAGACTTTTACTCGAACCATACGATCGAATATTCATAAGAAAGGCTTGGAGTATAAGTAATAAGAATATAAATTAGATTTTTCTAATAAAATTGCATCAAATATAGTCGTAACACCCCGCCCAGCAAGGGAGGCGTTGATTACTATAGAATTTCGGAGGCGATTTACAGGCAGGAAATTAATAAATGGATCTAACAAAAACGGTATTTGGTGTCTAAGTTCGCAACTATTAATCCCTTGGCTGGACCGGCAAG
>NZ_CEYAVF010000021.1:56698-58792 GCF_982785585.1 Reinekea sp.
AGCTGGAGCATTCGCCCGATGCCGCTGTGATAGGCCTGGACCAGCAACAGCGAGTAGAGCCGCTCGCGTTTGTTAGCCGGCAGGGTGCCGAAGCGGGCATCAAAGGCGGGTCGCAGGTTGCGGTCATTTTGTTGATAGAGCCTAACCACACAGTCGACCTGGGCCATACGGTGCAGATGAAAGCGCGGCGCAATTTCACAATCGGCCAAGACCTCCGGGCGCAATTGCATCAGACCGACGGCCTGCGCATTGGAGAAACTGCGTTTCTGGGCGCCACTTTCAATAATGATTTGCCCCAGCAGAGCCGTTAGCACCGCCTTTGAGGCGACATAGTCCTGACGTTTGGCCTTTTCTTCGAACACTTGCTGAACCAGGTCGACCAAGGGGATCGGTTGTTGCTCTGAGCCGGCGACCATATTATCCCAGGTGCCCCAGACGCGGTCTTTGCGGTTGGTGCCAAGCAGTCGCCCGAGCGCACTGGCCAGATCGACATGCGGCTGGTCGCAGCCCAGGGCGAAGGGGTAACCAATGTCCAGCCGGCTGCCGCCGATCCAGCGATGTACGCGCTGTTCATCGAACAGTCGCGCGCGCAGGGTGTTGAGCAGGTCCTGATTCAAATCGACCGTGGCCGCGTTGTCGAACCAGGTTAAGAAATTGCCCCGTTGATCGAACAGTATATGGCGCTGCGGTACCTCACAGTAACTCTGCTCGAGCAACACCCAGCGGCGAATGGTCGAGAGATTATTATAGAGGCCGGCGCTAAAGACGTAGGGTGTGTCACGAATAACGGTCAACCACGGTGGGCTTGGCAATGGCTCTGCGCTGGCGAGGGAAAAGGCCAGCCACGCAGATGCCAGCACACCGGCTTGGCGCAGCGCACGCAAGGACTGTTTAAGGCTGGCACAATACAAGCTCAAAGTTAACCTCCTAAGGTGCGCCGGGGGCTGAGGGTAATCGGGGCAAACTAAAACCCGACGGTCAGTTTAGCGCATGCAGGAGCGACGATAAAGCGGATCCGTCGAGTCCAGGCCAGTGCATCCTAGGGAGAAACTCTGCTACGATGCGGTTTTAGCCGTGGTGCCCACCTTTTGGCCAGACCGATCTGCAGCCGTTGTCACTATCCCCAGGCCACCTGTCTCTGTGCCCAGGTCACCACGATGCGCTGCGCCACCGCAATCGACATACTGCAGCACCCAGCGGAAACGCGCGTGGCTAAGAACACGGCGCGCATCTGCAAACTGTGCGTGCCTCAGACTCAAATTTGGATTGGCCAAGATCCGGCCGATTTCGCGGCTCTACAAGCTGAATTGGCCGCTGAGACGCGAGTGGTGTGGTTGCTGTACCCGAGTGATCTTGCGCAGCCATTCGGCGAGCTGATTGCGGCCGTCCAGCCTCAGGTTGGTGTGCGCTTACTGCTGCTCGATGCGACCTGGAAAAAGGCCTATAAGATGTGGCAGCTAAACCCCTGGTTGGACAAGCTGCCCAAGGCCAACCTCAGTCATCTGGAATCCAATTACCGCATCCGCAAAAGCCCTAAAAGCCACTACCTGTCCACGCTGGAAGCACTAGCCTACAGTTTGGCGGCGCTTGAGCCTGAGCTCGACACCCAACCGCTGTTCCGAGCCTTTCATGCTATGCAGGGTCACTTTCAAGTCCGGGATGTCCGGCGCGCGCCGGCCGCTACCGGGCTTGATGCGCCAGCAGATTAAGCCTTAACGCCGCGGCGGTAACTGCTCCCAATGCTCCAGAGCGTCGACCTCATGGTACCAGGGCGCCTTGGAGTCCCAATAAATATGGCCGCGCGGGCGCAGCTCGGGATCGTCATCGAGGGTGCCCGCCGGGACCACCACGTTACGACCGCCCTGTACCAACCAGGGTAGGGAGGAGCCGCAGGTCGTGCAGAAACAGGAGGCATAGTATTTGGCGCCAGTCGGTTCGAAGCGGGCCACATCGGCTTCGCCAGTAAGCCAGCGAAACTGACTCGGGGCGACAAACAAACTCGCCGCATGAGCACTACCACTGACTTTCCGACAACGGCTGCAGTGACAATATTGGAACAGGGCAAGTGGAGGATCGATCTCATATGTTACGCTG
>NZ_CEYAVF010000022.1:0-7791 GCF_982785585.1 Reinekea sp.
GACCTGGATTCCTTCAAACCCTGTACCTCGACAGCGGGGCGCATTATAGGCACAGGGATTTTAGAGTCAACAACTATTTCAACGAGGGTCCCAAAGTTGTTGATAAACTCGCGCAAGGCCCTCTATTTCATTGGCTAAACTGAATTGCGCACGCACGCGCCGCCGCCCGGCTTGTTGATAGGCCTGGAGTTTGCCCGGCTCCGCTAAGATCTTTGTTAACGCCAGGGTTAATGCCGGGCCATCACCGCAGTCGACCAACTCACCCGTTTCGCCCGGCAGCACCATATCTTCATAGGCGCCGGTACGAGAGGCGACGATAGCAGTGCCCGACACCATGGCTTCAATCGGTACCAGGCCAAAGCCTTCATATAATGCCGGCGCACAAACAACCTCGAGACTGGCATAGAGGTCCGGCATCTGTTCATAGGGCAGCTCGTCGATAAAGAAGAATTGCCCCGTTAGGCCAGCAGCGTCGATTTGCTGCTGCAGGTTTTTTTTAAAAGATTGATACTTGGCGGTGGTCTTACCCACTATGACCGCACAACGCTCGGGATGCTTTGCCAGGGTAGCGATCATCGCGCTCACAAAGAGATCAGTGCCCTTCTCCGGCCGCACCCGACCCACGATGCCGATGCGCTGAGCAAAGGCCAACCAGGGTGCCGCAGCCAATGCACTGGCCTGACCGGATTCGAAGCGTTTTATATCCACGCCATGGGGCACGATGGCCACGACCGGTGCAACCCAGTCGGCGCTGCGCTGACTGACCGCGACGATGGCATCCATCCGTTTAATCAGTTGCCGGGGATACCAGCTGTGGCGTCGAATGGCTGCGCTGGTAAAGACTAACTTCACCTTGCAGCGAAACAGATCCCGCGCCAACAGGGCCCAGAACATCTCGTTATTACGGCGCACGTGCCAGATCCGAAAAGCGCGACCGGTCACCGGTTGCCGTAACAGTCGCAACAGACTGAACAGGGATTCGGTATGAAAGCCCGAATAGGGCATGGTAAAGATCAGCGCCATCTTAAAGCGCTGCGCTAATGCCGGCACCAGTGCCCGCACCGTGGCACTGACGCCCGAAATACGATGATGGATATCCGATACCACCAATTCAATATCTGAGTTCGCTGCGCCATCTCGCTTCGAATGAGTCATAGGGTTAGGCCTTATGTGCTGCTTCTAAGTACTCTTCGGATTGCATTTCCAGCAAGCGACTCACGGTGCGTTGGAATTCAAAACCCAGCTTACCCTGCAAATATAGGTTTTCCACCGGTGCCTCGGCGGTAAGCAGCAGCTTGACGTTCCGGTCGTAGAACTCATCGACCATACTGATAAAGCGCCGCGCTGAATCATCATTCTTACCGTTAAACAGCGGCACATCACTCACCAGCACCGCGTGAAAGCAATGGGCTATTTCAATGTAGTCATTCTGTGACCGGGGACCTTCGCACAAGTCGGCAAAGCGGAACAGGGCGACATCGTCGTTGAGCCGACGGACTTTTATTGCGCGGCCTAGGACGTCCAATGAACTATTGGCCTCGACCTGTTCAGCATCCGGTGCCAAGCGATGAAAACTGGCCATCAGATTATCTTCGGCCGCCTGATCCAAGGGTGAATGAAATATTTCGACCTGTTTAAGAGTGCGCAGACGGTAGTCGGTGCCGCCGTCGACATTCAAGATTCGGGTATTGGCCTTGAGCAATTCGATGGCCGGTAGAAACAGGCTGCGCTGCAGGCCTTCTTGATAGAGCAGGTCTGGCACGATATTCGAGGTAGCGATCAGCGTAACCCCTTCCTCAAATAGGGTACCCAGGAGATTGGCCAAGATCATGGCGTCGCCGATATCGCTGACAAAGAACTCATCAAAACACAGCACTCGTGCCGATTGCGCAAATTCTCGGGCGACGATTTGCAGTGGGTTGGCCTTTCCTTTGTGAATATTGAGCTGTTGATGCACCAAGCGCATGAAATGGTGGAAATGTAGGCGTTTCTTTTCTGGAAACGGCAGCGCGTCAAAAAAGGTGTCCATCAAATAGGTTTTACCCCGACCCACGCCGCCCCAAAAATAGATTCCAGCTACCTTTTCAGGGCGTTTACCCAAGTGACTCATCAGGCGATTGAGGGGTCTACTTTCCTTCGCCGCGCGTATAATTAATTGTTCAAAAACCTCTTGCAGGGCTTTAACTGCGGCCTCTTGCGAGCTATCGCGAGTAAAATCGTCGCGTGCTAAGTCTTTTTGATAGCGTGCCCAAGGTGTCGTCATTTATGAATCCCGGTGATAATAGTCGCGAATTGTAACGCCAACTGGCGCACAATCAATGAACCGGGGGCACAAATGTTTAAGCTCAGACATTATGGCTTGGCGTGGTCAAGACGCTATACTATGCACAGACCTCGGATTAACACCTACTGGAGAACATAATGCTGCAACTACAATGGACCACGTTTGCTGCGGCCATATTAGCCGCTCTAATAATTGGCGGGCTACTCGGTCGGCTATTTTTGCGCAAAGACGGCCAAGATCGCTCCGGTCTGCGCCGTCAACTCGACGAGTTAAAACAGCAACACCAGTCCTATCAGATTGACGTGACGGAACACTTCAGTCGCACCAGCAATCTGATCGAGGAGATGAACTCAAACTATGCCCGCATCCAGGACCATCTGAATACCGGTGCAGAGCAGTTTGTTCGACCGGAGTACCGAATCGAGTCGGCGCGCAGCAATGAGGCGTCGCTAGAAGACTTGGCGCCGTTAAAAGTAGAAATTGAAGAATCTATGGGTCCACGTGACTACGCGCCCAAGGATCCAGCGCAAGAAGGCATGTTGTCGGAGACCTACGGCCTGAAACGCGATGAATTGCTGCCGGAAGAGAGTAAGTAACGCCCAGACTTACTGGAACAGAGATTTCGCATAGCCATATAACAAAATGCTCTTATAAGAGTAATTCAAATAACCAAAAGCTTTGCTATCATTCGCTCACTGATTTTCTATCCGTGAGTGAATGATGACCCTGCAAAACTTTACCCACCTGAAACAACTGGAAGCCGAAAGCATCCATATAATGCGTGAGGTTGTCGCCGAATTCGATAATCCGGTGATGCTCTATTCCGTCGGCAAAGACTCTGCGGTCATGCTGCATCTGGCGCTGAAGGCTTTCTATCCGGGCAAATTGCCGTTCAAACTGCTGCACGTCGATACCGACTGGAAATTCAAGGAAATGATTGAATTCCGTGACCAGGTAGCCAAGAAATATGACTTCGAGCTGATCGTCCATAAAAACCAAGAGGGTTTGGACCAGGGTATTGGCCCCTTCAGTCATGGCAGTGCCAAACACACAGATATCATGAAGACCCAGGGCCTCAAGCAAGCGCTCGACAAGTATGGCTTCGATGCCGCGTTCGGCGGGGCTCGACGCGATGAGGAGAAGTCCCGCGCAAAGGAACGGGTCTATTCGTTCCGCGATCCCAATCATCGCTGGGACCCCAAGAGCCAACGTCCGGAACTGTGGAATATCTACAATGCCCGGCTCAATCGCGGCGAGTCGATTCGGGTTTTCCCGCTGTCCAACTGGACCGAGCTGGATATTTGGCAATACATCCATCTGGAAAAAATCGACATCGTGCCGCTCTACTTTGCCAATGTCTTGCCAGTGGTCAACCGCAACGGCATGTTGATCAATGTCAATGACGAGCGCATGGAGCTGTTACCGGGTGAACAGATCGAACATCTCAAGGTACGCTTTCGTACCCTGGGCTGTTACCCGCTGACCGGCGCAGTGGAATCCACTGCAGCGACCCTGCCTGAGATTATCCAAGAGATGTTGCTGACCACCACCAGTGAACGGCAAGGGCGCGCCATCGACCACGATTCATCCGGGTCGATGGAAAAGAAAAAACAGGAAGGTTATTTCTGATTTACGGAGTAAAAATACTATGACCCACCAGTCAGATCTTATTGCGAGTGACATCGACGCTTACCTGTTAGCGCATCAAAACAAGGAACTGCTGCGCTTTTTAACCTGCGGCAGTGTCGACGATGGCAAATCAACCCTAATCGGCCGCCTGCTGCACGATTCCAAGATGATCTATGAGGATCAACTCGCGGCGATCGAACAGGACAGTCAAAAGTCCGGAACCAACGGTGAAAAGATCGATTTGGCCTTGCTGGTCGATGGCCTGCAGGCCGAGCGCGAACAGGGCATCACCATCGACGTCGCCTACCGCTATTTCTCCACCAGCAAGCGTAAGTTCATTATTGCCGACACCCCGGGCCATGAGCAGTACACCCGCAATATGGCCACCGGTGCGTCGACTTGCGATCTGGCGATCATCCTCATCGATGCTCGCTATGGGGTAATGACCCAAACTCGGCGCCACAGCTTTATTGCCCACCTATTGGGCCTAAAGCATCTTATAGTTGCCGTCAACAAGATGGATCTGGTTGACTACAGCGAGGATCGCTACAATGAGATTCAGCAGGACTACCTGACCTTGGCTGAGCAATTGAGCGTCCCCGACATTCGCTTTGTGCCGATGTCGGCGCTCGAGGGCGATAACGTGGTCAACCGCAGTACAGCCATGTCCTGGTATCAGGGTGGAACACTGATGGAGCTGTTGGAAAGCATCGAAATCGCGCGCGATGTCGAGCTGAGCCAGTTCCGCTTCCCGGTCCAGTATGTCAATCGCCCGAACTTGGATTTCCGCGGCTATGCCGGCACCATTGCAGCCGGCATCGTCAAACTCGGTGATACGTTAACCGCCTTGCCGAGTGGCCATAGCTCGACCGTGGCGAGTATCGTGACCTTTGATGGCGATATGGAACAGGCGCACGTTGGCCAGGCGGTCACCCTCACCTTGGCCGATGAAATCGACATCAGTCGGGGCGATGTGCTGGTGCGCAGTGGCGAACAACCGCTGATCGGGCAAGCTTTTAAAACCAAGCTTATTTGGATGCATGAAGCGCCCTTGGTGGTTGGCCGGCAATATTTCTTTAAGCTCGGCAATCAGCTCAGCAGTGGTTCGGTCAGCCGGATTGACTGCCAGATTGACGTCAACACCTTTGCTACCAGTCAGGTGGACCAGTTGGCGCTGAACGCCATTGCCGATGTGACCATCCAGCTCAACAAACCGGTCGTGGCCGACGCCTATGGCGCCAATCGCCATACCGGCGCCTTTATCGTGATCGATCGACTCACCAATGGCACGGTCGGGGCGGGCATGATTGAAGCATTGGCGAGCGGCGTTGAAGCCGAGCGGGTGTCGGATCGAGAGCGTGAGCTGCGCCATCAACAACGCTCGGTTACGGTGCAATTGGCCGGTGACCAACCGGCAGAACAGGCGGTTGCCCTAGAGCAACGCCTGTTCAGCTTAGGCCATACCGCTGTGGTGGTCAGCGCAGAAGATGCTCTGACCGTATGCCCCTATGTCGAGGCAGCCGGTCTGATTGCCATTGTCGCCGGTGGCGCGGCCCTGCCCTTCGGCCAGCGTTACGAAGATGCGCCGTTGAAAGATGTACTTAGCGCGTTAGCGCAGACGGGTATACTGCTAAGCCGCTAAAGCAGAGCTTGCACCGGCCGTTCGAATGGACGGCCGGTGTACTTTGGTCTGGTCGAAACCCTTAGCTTACACCGGAATCGGCAGATCGATAAATTGCACTTCTAGATCGAACTGCGCGGCCAGATGATCACCCAAGGCCATCACCCCACCCCGTTCGGTCGCATGATGTCCGGCAGCAAAATAATGCACACCACTTTCGCGCGCCAGATGCACCGTCGGTTCGCTGATTTCACCGGATACGAAGGCATCGACGCCCGCGTCTATAGCCTGCTCCAAATACCCTTGGGCCGCGCCGGTACACCAGGCGATGGTCTCAATATCGTCCATTTCATCGCCAATATGTAGCACGTCAAAGCCCAGTGTGTCGCTTAACTTGCGCCGTAAACTGCCCCCCGTCTCGGTGCCCTCGACCGAGCCATGCAGGGCGAGCGTGTCGCCCAGCTTGCCGGCAATGGTCCAGCCTAGGGTATGCGCCAACTGCACATTATTGCCAAAGCGCTCATGGGCATCGAGCGGTAGGTGATAGGCAAAGAGGCTGATGTCGTGTTCGAGCAGAGTGGCTATGCGGCTTTTTTTGATGCCGGTTAGGCATGGGTCTTCACCTTTCCAAAAATAGCCATGATGGACCAGAATAGCTTGGGCATTGTGCGCAATGGCCTCTTCTATTAGCCGCTGACTGGCGGTCACACCGGTCACCAGCCGCTCGATGGTCGGTGCACCTTCGACCTGCAGGCCATTGGGGCAATAGTCTTTGAACTGGCCAACCTGCAACAGTTGGTTGAGGTAGGCGTTTAGCTCCGATCTTAAAACAGGCATGGTCACTCCGTGAGTTGTATCTATTGCGAACACTATGGCTTATTTAGCGCAAAGACAAGCTTCGCTAGGTGCGAGCGGCAACGGAGTCGTTTGCGCTGATCTGCCGTGACCAGAGCTGGAGCGACTTGTCCGGTGCGCCCACTTGACAGTCGAGCCCAATCATCTGCAGATCGCCATCGGCGTCAACTCGCTGCCAGGGTGCATCCGAGCCGGGTAAGTTCAATTCAAACTGGAGCTCACAGGCTGCGCCTCGATTTAGTACAATTAAACACTGCTCATGATCGCTGATGCGGGCAAACACCATGGCGTCTTGCTCGGCATAGAGATCAATCAGCGCACCCGCACTGAGCGCCGTAAAGGCTTTGCGATAGCCGATCCAACGTTGGCAAAAATCGAGCAGCTCATTATCCCATTGACGTTCATCCCAGGGAAAACAGCGCCGGCAGTCCGGATCTTGAGCGCCGACCAGGCCAATTTCGGTGCCATAATAAAGACAGGGTGTGCCTATATAGGTCATTAAGAAACCGATCGCGACCTGCAGTAAGGCGCGATCGTTCTGTACCATGGTGAGGAAGCGCGGGGTATCGTGACTGTCGAGCTGATTAAATTGCAATAACTGGTGGTCGAACGATATCCGCGCCCGGGCCTCCCGCAGCCAACGGGCAAACTGGGTCGCGCTCAACTCAATCGGATGGTGAGCGATATCCAGACCGGCTAGAAACGCACGCACTGGGTGGCCGAAGCCGAAGTAATTCATTGCACAGTCTTCCTGGTCGCCCTGCAACCAGCTGCTGGCTTCGAAGAAATGCTCGCCCAAGAGCAAGGCCTCACTGTTCTCTGCCTTAATGACCGCACGCAAGGTGCGCACATAATGGGCGTTATTTTTCGCACCCGGACCTTCGCCGATCATATGGATCACGTCCATACGCCAACCATCAATATTGTAGGGCGCTTGTAGCCAGTGTCGAATTACCGAGTCGGGGCCGGTTATCATGTCGGCTTGCACATCGGCGTTGGCAAAATCGAGCGTGGGCAGGCTATGATGATTTTTCCAGCTGGCGTACTCGTTATCAACACCGAAGACATATTTGGCTCGCTGGCGCGCATCACCGGCCAGTGCCGCTTGAAACCAAGGATGCAACGCACTGGTATGGTTGATAACCGCGTCCAATACCACTCTCATCCCGCGCAAATGGATGCCCTCTATAAGCTGTTGCAGGGCGCGGTTACCGCCGAAATGCGGGTCAACATTAAAATAGTCGACCGTGTCGTATTTATGGGACGATTGGGACTCGAAGACCGGGTTGAGATAGAGCGCGGTAACGCCCAGACGCTGTTGCAGATAGTCCAGTTTGTTATAGACCCCAATCAGATCGCCGCCGAAAAACTCAAAGCCACCCGTGCGCGGATCCGGCTCGTC
>NZ_CEYAVF010000022.1:7891-55776 GCF_982785585.1 Reinekea sp.
ACCAGTTTAAACAGATACTCGGTTTGCTCTATATGTTGGCTTTTGTCGATCAACGCTGTGTAGAAATGCCAAGTACCCTGATGTCCGTCTGCGACCATGGGCACGAGATACTCTTCGTTGTCCGGTTCAATGCGCACATAGAGGGCGTCTGGTTGCAGGCCATAGACTGCGAGCCTGACCCAGAGCTGGTCGTCACGGTCTTCCAGATAGCCGGGTATTGCATCATGAAAAGCAAGCAGACTCATCGCAACTCTCTTTGGTTTTTAACATGGTTCGGTATTGAAACAGAGCTGGGCGCGAAAACTAAGGCGGATTTAGGCTGGGGGTGCATTGCAAATTGATTAGATAGAGCGAGCCGGGCATATGACTGGAGTCTATGCCTGGACTCGCGTGCTAAACGGCTACAAAATCTGCTGCAGCGCCGCGATCAGGAGAGCATTTTCGTCACTCGAAGAGACGTTAATTCTCAGGCAATCGTGCAGCGATGGGTGACCACCATGCAGTTTTTTGACCAGAATTCCGGCGTCTTTCAATTTCTGGTGAATATCCACGGCCTGGCCTTCGGCCGTGCGCACCAAGATAAAGTTCGCCTGGCTCGGATACACCGTGAGGCTTTGAAACGCCGCCAAACTTTGGCTCAGTTGCTGCCGCTGACGCACTAATTCCTGGGTCTGGTTCATCAACACAGGATAGTGGTCCATGGCAAAGACAGCGGTCAGTTGTGTTAAGGCATTAATGTTATAAGGCAAGCGTAACTTATTAATCTGCTCGATCCAGGCCGGGTGACCAAACAACATACCCAGGCGTAAACCGGCTAGACCGACCTTGGAGAACGTGCGCATGATCAAAAGATTCGGAAACTCATCCAACCAGGCCAAATAATCGGCATCGGTAAAGGCGGTATAGGCCTCATCGATAACCACCAAGCCATTGGCCCGCTCCAGAATACGACGCAACTTTTCATCGCCCCAAAGATTCCCGGTTGGGTTGTTGGGCTGAGCGAGAAAAATAACCGCCGGGTCTTCGACCTCTATGGCACGCAGGGTCGCCTCCAGGTCAAGATCGAAATCGCGATTCAATGGCATGCCAACATAGGTCATGCCCAGGAATTTGGCGACCATTTCATACATCACAAAGCTGGGTTCGGGCGCCATAATTTTCCGGCCCGAGCCGTTCACCACTAGGGCAATCAGCTGGATCAGTTCATCGGAGCCGTTGCCGAGCAAGATATCGATATCATCCGGTACATTGAACAGACGCCGAATGCTGTCCTTGACCTCGGGGGCATCGGGGTGCGGATAACGGTTCACATGGGCATCGGCCATCAACTCAGACCAGGCCTTTTGCATGGTCTCCGGCCAAACGAAGGGGTTTTCCATGGCATCGAGCTTGACCATGCCGGTCGAGTCTGGCACCGAGTAGGCACCAATATCACGGATCGTCTTATTCACCCAACGATCTAAATGGGTATCCAGGCGGTCTCGAAAATCAGTCATTGATACGTTGCTCCGCGCTGCGGGCGTGGGCGGTTAAGAGTTCACCGCGCGCCAGTACTGATACGACCTTGCCCAATTCACTCGCCGCCGACGCCGAGGCGCCGATCAATGAGCTGCGTTTTTGGAAATCGTAGACCCCTAAGGGGCTGAAAAATCGTGCCGTACCGCTGGTCGGCAGAACATGATTGGGTCCGGCGCAATAGTCGCCCAGGGCCTCAGAGGTATGCCGGCCCATAAAGATGGCACCGGCGTGCCGGATGTCGGGCAACCAGGCTTCAGGATCAGCCACCGACAGCTCCAAATGCTCTGGCGCGATCTTGTTGATCAACGCCTTGGCATCGTCGAGTTTGGGTACCCAGATAAAGGCGCCTCGGGCATTGAGTGAGCGGCGTATGGTGTCGGCCCGTTCCATGGTCGGCAACAGGCGCTCGATCGCGGCCAGGGTTCGGCGCAAAAACTCCGCGTCATGGGAAATTAAGATAGCTTGGGCATCGTGGGAATGTTCGGCTTGGGAAAAGAGATCCATCGCGATCCAGTCCGGATCGGTCAGGCCGTCACAGATGACCAATATTTCACTCGGCCCGGCGATCATATCGATCCCGACCTTGCCAAAAACCTGCTGCTTCGCCGTTGCCACATAGGCATTGCCTGGGCCGACGATCTTATCAACGGCCGGCACCGTCTCGGTGCCATAGGCCAACGCCGCAATGGCTTGTGCGCCACCAAGCAGATAGACCTCGGTAACGCCGGCGACAAAGGCCGCCCCCAAGACAAAGTCGTTGACCTGGCCACCCGGCGCCGGCGTGGTCATGATAATATCCCGAACCCCAGCGACCTTGGCCGGCAGAGCATTCATAATAACCGAGGACGCCAGCGGTGCAACGCCGCCGGGCACATAGATACCGACTCGATCCATCGCCGTCACCTGCTGGCCTAAGACCACACCCAGATCATCGGTATAGCGCCAGCTCTGGGCGATCTGCTTTTCGTGATAAGCGGTTACCCGCTCGGCGGAAAAGCGCAAGGCGGCTTTCTGCTGCGCCGGTAACCGTTCAAAGGCGGCGGCAATCTCGATCGCGCCCAAGCTTAGCTGCGCCATGGACTCGACCGGGAAGCGGTCGAATTGGTCCGACAGGCGGCACAGGGCGGCATCGCCCTCGGTGCGAACCTGCTGAATAATATCGGCCACGGTTTGCTGCAGGTTACCGTCAGAGACCGATTCCCAGGCCAAAAGCTGATTTAACGCCGTATCAAAACCGTCGTCAATCGAACGCAATTGCTTAATAGTTAGCGAACTCATGCTTGCTCCGAATTCCTTTTAATAGCTGCCGCCAACAGGGCGACTAGGGGTTTAATAGTTTCGTCTTTCATCTTCAGGGCCAATCGGCTGGCCACCAAACGGCTGCTGATATCGGCGATAAACTCATCTGGAGCCAAACCATTGGCCTTTAGGGTATTGCCGGTATCGACTATATCCACAATGACATCGGCCAGATTCATAATGGGCGCCAGTTCCATACCGCCATACAACTTGATTAGATCGACCTGACGCCCCTGGTCGGCAAAGTAACGCCGCGCCACATTAATATATTTGGTGGCGACCTTTAACCTACCTGCCGGGAGGGCCACATCCTTCATCTTGGCCGTCATCAATTGGCACTTGGCAATATTCAAATCGAGTAACTCATACATCTCTTCGGCACCGTGCTCCATCAGCACGTCCTTGCCGGAGACACCCAGATCTGCGACCCCATATTCAACATAGGTCGGCACGTCCACCGCCCGGATAATGATGAAATATACGTTGGGCTGCGTAGTTTCAAAAATAAGTTTACGGGATGTATGCACATCCTCAAGGGGCTCAATACCGGCTGCGGCAAATAGCGGCAAGGTTTCCTTTAAAATCCGCCCCTTGGACAGGGCAATGGTGATGCTCTCAGCACTTCGTTGCATGGTAACTCGCTAATCTGTTTAGTCAGGCTCTATAGATCCGAAAGGCGCTGTTGAGCGCCTATGGGTCTATGAGAAAATGTATTCTGTCGAGCTCGATCAGCCGGAAATTCGGCGGATGGTTGCACCCAGGCCGGCCAGCTTTTCTTCGATACACTCATAACCGCGATCAAGATGGTAGATCCGGTCGACCAGCGTCTCACCCTCGGCAATCAGACCGGCCAAGACCAGCGACGCCGACGCACGTAAGTCAGTCGCCATCACAGGTGCACCCTTGAGTTTCAAGCACCCCTCGATGGTCACCGAATTACCGCGAATATAGGCCTTAGTGCCCATCCGCTCAAGCTCATTGATGTGCATAAAACGGTTTTCAAAGACCGTTTCTTCGACCGTTCCGGTGCCAATCGCGACCGAGTTCAACACGGTAAACTGGGCCTGCATATCCGTAGGAAACTCTGGATAAGGCGCGGTGGTAATATCCACAGCTTTGACTCGCTCGCCTTTCATATCGATTTCGACCCAATCGGGACCACATTCAATATGAGCTCCGGCTTCGCGTAGCTTTACCAATACGGCGTCTAAGTGCTCCGGGATCACATCTCGAATGCGCACACAGCCACCGGCGACCGCACCGGCCACCAGATAGGTACCGGCTTCGATACGATCGGGCAAAACCCGATGATGACAACCGTGTAAGCGCTCGACGCCTTCAATGGTAATGGTGTCGGTCCCGGCACCTTCGATGCGGGCGCCCATGGCGATGAGGCATTTAGCCAGATCGATAACCTCTGGTTCTTTGGCGGCATTTTCCAGCACGGTAATGCCATCGGCCAGGGTTGCGGCCATCAGGAGGTTTTCAGTGCCGGTCACGGTCACGGTGTCAAAATAGATCCGTGCGCCCTTCAAACGACCGTCACAACTGGCTCGAATGTAGCCGTCTTCGACAATAATCTGTGCGCCCATGGCTTCCATACCACGGATGTGAAGATCCACCGGCCGACTGCCAATGGCGCAACCGCCGGGCAGCGATACATTGGCTTCACCAAAGTGGGCCAACAGCGGCCCCAGCACCAAAATAGAGGCCCGCATAGTGCGCACCAACTCATAGGGTGCCGTATATTCGGTAATGGTGCCGGCGCAAACATCGACACTCATATCTTCATTCAGAGTAACGTTCACCCCCATGCAGCCGAGCAGACCGATCAAGGTTGTAATATCATTGAGATGAGGCAGATTGCTCAGGGTCACGGTTTCTTCAGTTAAGAGGGTGCAAGCTAGGATCGGCAAGGCGGCATTTTTAGCACCTGAGATGCGAACTTCGCCGTTCAGCTTGGCGCCGCCGGTAATAAGTAATTTATCCACTGAGCTGATCCTTAAGAAACTTCGGAAGGTGATTGTAATTTCATCGACACGGCGTGAATTTCACCGGACGCGATCTGGTCGTTTAACACTGCGTAGACCATCTGTTGGCGCGGCACGGGACGTTTTCCGGCAAAGGCCTCGGCAACGATCGATAGCGCAAACTTAGCACCCTCGCCTTCGACTGCAATTTGTGCATCGGGGAAAGCAATATCAAGCAGTGCGGTTACGTCATCAACGGTCATAGAGGGGTCTCATCATCAGAATAAAGGGGGCAAGAATATACGTAATAGAGGCACATATCGATATGAAAAACACTGTGCTCTGTACTGGCTCGCAAAATTTGCCACAGTATACACCCAAAGGCAGGCTTTTGGGCCCCCAGTCCGCTTACTCTCTAAAACGAATGCTCTTATAGGCGTCTTCAGTAATTCGCTCCCAAGCCAGGATAGTCGCATCCAGATCACCTCCAGCCTCACTGTAGAGCTGTTCGAATTGGGTACGGAAGGTCACCCCTAGGTTAATGCCGTTAAAGATGGCATTTTGCATTTTCCAGTCATCCGACTTTCGGCTGTAGTACACACTCTGCACCAACGGGTATTTGGGCCCATCAGGCGATATAACTTCCATATACACACGGGTATTGCGCAGGGTATCTTTTTTATCGTCCTGACTCGGCAATAGATTGACCTCAAAGGCGCCAAAGGCATAAATGCCGCCGGCATAGGTGTTGACCATACTGCGTTTAAAGACTTCCAAAAAACGAATTTTTTGCGCTCGGGTAGCCACACTATAGGCTTCGCCCATGACCTTTCGGGCAATGACTGAATAGCCAATGACCGGCTCGAGCAATTCGGTCACCTCATCAAGATAAGCTTGTCGAGCCGCCTCATCCTCACTACCGGCATACTTGCGCACCACAGTCAGGATAGATTGAACTCCCTCGCGCACCGTTTCATCTGCCGCCTTGGCCCCATCTTGAGCAAAAAGATGGCTGGGCATGGCCATTAATAGACCCGCCAGGCCCATAAAAGCTAATATCTTACGCATTTCACTCTCCTAGATTCATTTTGGCAGCAATCATAACAGTCTAGAGACGAACCTGTGATGAAGCCAGTGTCCAATTCTAGCGTAATTTGCCGTCACAGGATTGCATTCTGGACGCAAAGCCCGTTAAATGCGCGGGATTAAAACTTTAGGCAGTACATTATGTTGATCTTTTCCTTGGCTATTTTGGCCGGGCTTATCTTACTGGTTCTCAGTGCCGATCGATTCGTAGCCGGAAGTGCCGCTATCGCGAATAACTTTGGCGTGCCGCACATTATCATCGGCGTCACCATTGTCTCGCTCGGCACATCGGCACCGGAAATTATTGTCGCCATCTTTGCCGCGCTGGACGATAAGATTGAGATTGCCATGGGCAATGCCATCGGCTCTAACATTGCCAACATCGGCCTAGTGCTCGGCATCACTGCGTTGATTGCGCCCATTCCAATCAGCAAGCGCTTGATCATCAATGAGAACTTAATCATGCTCGGCGTTGCCATTCTCGCCGGCTTGGTATTGTTCAACTATATTATCGGCTTTATCGAGTCCCTGAGCCTTGTTCTGTGCCTGGCGGTGTTTTTGGCTTGGATCTATGTTCAGCATAAACGAGCCAATGGCAGTGACGCTGAGTTCGAAGAAGACATCCCCAGCGACATGACCAACAGCAAGGCCTTGGTGTTATTTGTGCTGGGCTTGGCCGTGCTGATTGGCAGTGCCCGCCTGCTGGTTTGGGGTGCTGTTGGTATCGCCAATCAATACGCCATCAGTGAAGCCATTATCGGTGCAACCATTATCGCCATCGGCACCAGCTTGCCTGAACTGGCAGCATCGGTGGCCAGCGCACTAAAGAAACACCATGATATAGCGATCGGCAATATCTTGGGTTCCAATATATTTAATCTCCTCGCCGTATTGGCCGTGCCGGGGCTAATTGCCCCAGGCGGTTTTGCCGCTGAGGTTTTTAACCGCGATTATTGGTTTATGTTGGCCATTAGCCTGGTCCTCTTTGCCGCTCTTTTTATCCAAGGCAAGCGTAATGCGAAACTGGGTCGCTATCTTGGCACGTTTTTTGTGGTAAGCTATGCAGTCTATGGCTACATCGTATTTCTGGCCGCAACCGCTGTGTAATATATGACCAATACCAACTTTCTCGCCATCGCAAAACGAACCTTTGCGCTGGAAATTTCGGCCTTGACCACACTGGAACAGGCCCTGGATGACCAATTTAACCAAGCCTGCTTGTTATTGCTCGGGTGTAAGGGTCGCGTTGTGGTCACGGGCATGGGTAAATCCGGCCATATCGCCCACAAGATAGCCGCCACTCTGGCCAGCACGGGCACCCCAGCATTCTTTGTCCACCCCGGTGAAGCCAGTCATGGCGACATGGGTATGATTACCGGTGCAGATGTCGTTATCGCCTTATCCAATTCGGGCGAAGTGAACGAAATCGTTTCTCTGCTGCCGCTGATCAAGCGGCTGGGTGCCGCACTTATTGGCATGTCCGGCAATAACAGCAGCAGCTTGGCCACCCTGTCCGATGTGCATCTATACTGTGGGGTCGAGCAAGAGGCTTGCCCATTGAACCTTGCGCCGACATCCTCGACCACCGCGGCCCTGGTAATGGGTGATGCCGTGGCAATTGCCCTGCTGGAGGCGCGTGGTTTCAGCGCCGAAGACTTTGCCTTTTCCCACCCTGGCGGAAGCCTAGGCCGGAAATTACTGCTCAAGGTGGAAACCATCATGCACGATGGTGATGAGATCCCGATCATTAATCCGGACGCCTCCGTTTCAGAAGCCCTAATGGTGATGACACAGAAAAGCCTCGGCATGGTCACCGTGCAGCAAGACGGGCGGTTGCTGGGCATCTTCACCGATGGCGATTTACGCCGGGTAATTGATCAAAAAATAGACTTTTCGGCGACGTCCATCTCGACCGTAATGCACCCTAAACCACACTCAATCGATGCTGACCAGCTGGCCGCCCAAGCCCTTTATATGATGGAGGAGCACAAGATTACCTCGCTGGTTGTGACCCATAAGAATATCGTCGCCGGCGTGATTCATATGCACGACATATTGAGAGCCGGCGTGGCCTAATGATGTATCGCAAGCTACTGCTTATGGTGCTGATAGGTTTGGCTGCTCTACTACTAATCTTGCTTATGTCCAGTGATGAGCGGATGACGGCTGAGGTCACAAACCAGATATCGCTGCCGGCGGATTCACCGGATATATACGTAACCGGGATGGCCCTAACGCGCTACGATAAACTGGGTTCTAAGGTTATGACCGTCGACGCGGATACCGTGTCGGTGTACAACAGCAGCGGTCAGAGCCTGTTGAGTCAACCGGTGGTGATCCTGACCGATGCTGGTCAAAAGACGTGGCATATCAGAGCCGACCAGGCCCTGGTTATGGCCAATGACGACATGGAATTCCGCCACAACGTTGTGGCAACTCAACTCAACGGTACGCCTGCGACTCGAGTCGGGAGCGAGTTTATGAGGGTTTCCGACCAGGGCCAGCTAATCAGCACCGACTTAGCGGTAACCATCGTTAAGGGCAGACAAACCGTTGATGCGGTCGGCATGGCGGTCCAACTAGATGCACCCGAACCGGTGATCAACTTACTATCGGAGGTTAATTTTGTTTATGAACCGTCGTAAAAAAACCGCCTTACTGATGTTAGTCAGTCTTTGCGCGGCAAGCTTGGCGCTAGCGACGCCGGAAGATCGCAACAAGCCCATTACCGGCAAGGCCGATACCAACACCATGGATGCCAATAGCGGTAAGACGGTCTTAATTGGCCAGGTGGTTATCACCCAGGGGGCTTTGATTATCTATGCTGACAAGGTCACCATTGAAACGGATCCAGTGTCCGATCAGCTTTCCTATTTACTCGCCGAAGGCAAGCCGGTGCGGCTCTTCGACCAGCCTGTGGCCGACGGTGAAATGGTCCAAGTACAAGGCCTGCGGGTCGAATTTTTCCCCAACGAGAATAAGATTATCACTCTGGGTCAGGCACAGGTTACTCAGGTCGGCAACAAAGCCGAGGGCGAGCGCATTATTTATTTGACCGACACCGGGGTTATGACCATAGAGTCCGAGCGCGCCATCACCGGACAGCCAGGCGGCAAGCAAGCAGAGTTGCTCATTCAGCCTGAGGCCGTGAATTAATGGCCTTACTGGAAGCAACCCATCTGGCCAAAAGCTACAAAAAACGTCCAGTTGTTCGAGATGTTAGCATCGCCGTCGAAGAGGCCCAGATCGTTGGGCTACTGGGTCCGAACGGGGCCGGTAAAACCACCTGTTTCTATATGATCGTCGGTCTAATTGCCGCCGATCATGGCGATGTGACGATCAACGGTGTTTCGGTGACCCATATGCCGATGCACGCCCGGGCGCGCCAAGGCATTGGCTATCTGCCCCAAGAGGCCTCTATTTTTCGTAAGCTGTCGGTTGCCGATAACATCCTCGCCGTCCTGCAAACCCGAAAAGACCTCTCCAAGCAACAGCAGAATGAACGGCTTGAGTCCTTATTGGCCGAGTTCAATGTCACCCACATCCGCACCAGTTTGGGCATGGCGCTATCCGGCGGCGAGCGGCGGCGGGTGGAAATAGCCCGGGCCTTAGCGATGGAACCTAAGGTGATCTTGCTGGATGAGCCCTTTGCTGGTGTCGACCCTATTTCGGTCGGTGATATCAAGGCGATCATCTATCATCTACAAAAACGCGGCATTGCCGTTTTAATTACAGATCACAATGTTCGGGAAACCCTCGATATTTGTGAAAAGGCCTATATTGTCGGCAATGGTCACATCATTGCGGAAGGTTCCGCTGAAGAAGTTCTCAGCAATCAAACTGTCCGTGAGGTATATTTAGGTGATCAGTTCCGTTTATAACATTCGAAGCGGTGGCCTTGATATTTTTAGCGTTGGAGCACATTTGGTGGGTATTGAGCAAGTATGAAGACATCCTTACAACTTAAAATGAGCCAGCAACTGACGATGACCCCGCAGTTGCAGCAGGCGATTAAGTTATTGCAACTGTCCACGCTCGACTTACAGCAGGAAATTCAGCAGGCGTTGGACACCAACCCCATGCTCGAGGTCAAGGAGGACGATGCCGATGCTCCAGAACACGCCAACACTCAGGAGCCACCCAATAATGACGACCGTCAGGTTGCTAAGACTGAGACCGATGACTCCACTCGAGAACTGACCGTTCAGGAAACCATTCCGGATGAGCTGGCAGTAGACAGCTCATGGGACGACATCTACACCCATCAACCCACTAGCCATGGGCTGCCGTCCGGCGATGATGATTATAATCTCGAAAACATCTATGGCACGACCGACTCACTACAAGATCACCTCTACTGGCAGCTGAACCTGACCCCGATGACCGATAAGGATCGGGTCATTGCTGAAACCATTTTGGAAAGTGTCGATGATGAAGGCTATTTGTCGAGCCCCGTAGCCGATATATTTGAAGGTCTGATGGTGGCCATCTCGTCCGATGATGATCCGCTCGATGAAGACGAATTCCATGCGGTATTACACCGTTTGCAACAGTTTGACCCACCGGGAGTCTGTGCGGTCAACCTAGCTGACTGCCTAGCGATCCAACTCAAGCAGCTCGCCACGGACACACCCTATTTAGCGCTGGCGATACGCATCGTCGAAAATCATATCGAGCTGTTGGGCATCAAAGACTTTGCGCAAATAATGCGCAAGGCGCGGATCAAGGAAAACGAGCTGCGCGAAGTCTTCCTACTCATACAAACACTCAATCCCCGGCCCGGCAATAGCATTGCCTCGGGCAAATCCGAGTACGTAGTACCAGATGTTATTGTCACCAAAGACATCAAAAACAATCGTTGGTTTGTTGAACTGAACCCCGATATAGCGCCGAAACTGCGGGTCAACTCCTCTTACGCCTCGATGGTCAAGCGGGCCGACAATTCATCGGATAACACCTACCTAAAGGACCACTTGCAAGAGGCTAAGTGGTTTATTAAGAGCCTGCAGAGTCGAAATGAAACGCTGCTCAAGGTCGCCACCACCATCGTTGAGCACCAACGTGGCTTCTTGGACTATGGCGATGAGGCAATGAAACCGCTGGTTCTGCACGATATCGCAGAGGTGGTGGGTATGCACGAGTCGACCATTTCGCGTGTCACCACACAAAAATACATGCACACCCCCCGTGGTATATACGAATTAAAGTACTTTTTCAGTAGCCATGTCAGCACCGATACCGGTGGCGCCTGTTCCAGCACCGCGATTCGCGCACTGATCAAAAAGTTAGTGCTCGCGGAAAATACTCGTAAACCGCTGAGTGACTCTAAAATTGCCGATTTACTCGGTGAACAGGGCATACAGGTCGCCCGACGAACCATCGCCAAGTACCGAGAGTCATTGAACATTCCACCGTCAAATGAACGTAAGAGTTTGATTTAGAGCCTAAATTTTTTAAAAAGTCCCTTGCAGTTTTGGCAATGAAGCGCAATAGTTAGAATATGAGTTACATAACGGTTTCACGATTACCGGCATCTGTTTGTCGGTGGACGGTGGCCTCATTTTCGACCACCGCCTGTGTACCAGCCCACTCTGGCTGGAAAGGTAAAAACTGCAAGAGGAGCAGCCTATGCAAGTTCATATCAGCGGCCATCACGTTGAGGTAACAGAAGCCCTCCAGAGCTACGTTTCAACTAAGCTTGAAAAGCTCCAACGACATTTTGACCAAATCGGCAACGTGCAGGTCACCCTCAGTATCGAAAAGGAGAGACAAAAAGCAGAAGGCTCGCTGAACATCAAGGGCGCCCAACTCCATGCAGACGCCGAACATGACGATTTATACGCCGCCATTGATCTAATGAATGACAAACTGGACCGTCAATTGATCAAGCACAAAGAAAAAACTGTCTCACGCAGCCACGGGTCATAACGAAAGCATGATTCCTCTGGACCAAGTATTGCGCCCCGAACGCACCTTTGTTGATGACTTCGGTGCGAGCAAAAAAAAGGTACTGCAAACCCTTGCTGAGCGCCTGTCCAAGACGCTTACTGGGGTATCGGATGTTGAGTTGTTTGACCAACTGATCGCTCGTGAACGGTTGGGCAGTACCGGTATAGGTTCAGGCGTTGCAATACCCCATTGCCGCCTTGTTGGCTTAGACAAGCCCACGGCGGCATTGGTTTTATTGACCAATCCTATTGATTTCCAAGCGATAGATGCCAAGCCAGTGGATCTCGTTTTTGCCCTGGTGGTCCCTATTGATGCTACCGATGAACATTTACAGCTGCTGGCGATGGTGGTTGAAAAGGTTAATGACCCTAAGTCTTTAGCTTTGATTCGCCAATGTCCTAGCGCGATGGCCCTATATGAGCAATTTGTAGGAGCCCCAAATAAGCAATAAACTGAGAATGGCTATGTCTTCTGAAAAAATCCGACTAATAGTGATTAGTGGCCGTTCCGGTTCCGGTAAGTCGACTGTCTTAAATACACTTGAAGATGCCGGCTTTAACTGCATCGACAATTTACCCCCAGCTTTATTGCCTGAACTGGTCAGATGGATGACTGAGTCCGCACCTCATAAACAGATAGCAGTGTGCATTGACGTCCGAGTCTCCACCGAGGGTCTGCGTGACCTACCCGAAATTTTAGGCAGTCTCAGTGCAAAAATTCAACCAGAGCTACTGTACCTCGATGCCGATGAAGCCATCCTGTTACAGCGTTTTTCTGCGACCCGGCGTAAGCATCCATTAACCGACAACGCCCACTCGCTGGCCGAAGCGATTGCCCAAGAAACGCTGTCTTTAGCGCCCATCGCCGATGGGGCAGACTTCAAGCTGGATACCAGCACCCTGTCGGTACAGCAACTGCGCGTGCAGATCCGCGACCGACTAATCAACCGACCAACCGGTTTGGCGTTGCAGTTTCTGAGCTTTGGTTTTAAACATGGCTTACCCAGAGATGCGGATATGGTGTTCGATGTGCGCTGCCTGCCTAATCCATACTGGGATAAGAGCTTGCGCATGTTTACCGGTGTTGATCGCCCTATTCAAGAGTTCTTACGCCGAGAACCGGCAGTGGCGGACATGTTTGAGGATATCCGGCGCTTTATGGAGCGCTGGTTACCGGAACACGAACGCAACCAACGCAGTTACCTAACCGTGGCCATTGGTTGCACCGGTGGCCAACATCGCTCGGTATATCTGGCTGAGGAGCTCACGACGGCCTTCAAAGAAAAATACCCGACCACACAAATCAGACACCGAGACATGGGGCAGGATACAGCGTGATTAGAGAAGAGATTGTCATCATTAACAAACTCGGATTGCATGCGCGCGCGGCCGCCAAACTGGTCGGGGCGGCATCCCAATTTGGTAGCATGGTGTCGGTCTATAAGGACGGACGACAAGCCGATGCGAAAAGCATTATGGCCGTTATGATGCTCGCGGCATCCAAGGGCACTGCCCTGACCTTTGAAATAGATGGCAGCGATGAGGTCTTAGCCTGGACAGCGATCGAGACCCTGATAAATAACTTTTTCGACGAGGGCGAATAACTCACGAACCCCGCCTGATCACAGAGATACCTTATGCCTGCCAGCCTAACCGACGGACAATTAAATTCACACAAACAACAATTGGGTGCGGCACTGGAAAAGGCCGACCTGGACCTAGTGTCGATTTTAATCAACGCAGATATAGCGGTTGGTGATATCGCGCACCTTTTGGAGACCACCCCTCATAAACATCGCCTGACCCTGTGGGATTTTGTCGCCGAAGCGTTGCAAGGCGAGGTGCTAACACACCTGAATGAGGACATTCAGCAGTCATTCCTGGCCCGCATGTCAGCCGAGGAAATCGTTGAAACCACGCACGACATCGATAACGATGACCTCGCGGATCTGCTGCAACAAATGCCCGAAGGCCGGTCCAGTCGAGTTCTCCAGCTCTTAGCACCGGAGGAGCGCTCGCAAGTTGAAGGGCTATTGGCCTACCCAGAGGACACCGCCGGCGGTTTGATGACCACCGATATGGTGACCGTTCGTGGCGATGTAACGGTCGCAGCGGTGTTGCGTTATTTACGCAAAATATCGCTTCCAGACGCCTTGGATCGCCTCTGGGTGACCAATCGTCAGTTCCATTACCAAGGCTCACTCGCGCTAACGGTTCTACTCACCGCCAAACCGTCTAGCCTGGTCTCAGATATCATGAACACCGATATCAAGGGCATCCGAGCCGGCGAAGATGAGGAACAGGTCGCACGTCTATTTGAGCGTCAAGATTTGGTGTCAGCCCCGGTCATAAACGACGACGGCATCGTCATTGGTCGTATTACCATCGATGACGTGGTCGATGTAATTAGCGATAGTGCGGCGCACAATATGATGAGCATGGCCGGCCTCGATGAAGAAAATGACACCTATTCCCCCATTGTAAAGAGCAGCCAAGACCGGGCCGTCTGGCTGGGTATTAATATGGCGACGGCCTTTATTGCCGCCCTAGTAATGAGTCAATTTGAAGCCTCAATTGCACAAATAGTGGCCTTGGCAGTATTGAGCCCTGTTGTCGCCAGCATGGGCGGTATCGCCGGCAGCCAAACCCTAACGCTAATGATCCGAGGCATGGCCACCGGCCACATTGGCCAATCCAATTTAACCTGGCTGGTCCTGCGGGAATTGGGCGTTGGCCTCATTAATGGCAGTCTGTGGGCTATTGTTATCGGCGTCATCACCTTCTTCTGGTATCATCAAGTATCATTGTCCTTGGTCATCGCTGCGGCAATTTTGGTCAATATTTGCATTGCTGTGCTCTCTGGTACCGTGCTGCCTTTTTTTCTTAAGGCCGCCAACATAGACCCGGCTTTGTCCGGCAGCGTGATCTTGACGACATTGACCGATGTTTTCGGTTTTTTGACATTTTTAGGCTTAGCAACACTTTTTTTACTATAAGGCATGTAAGTACATGAACGAATTTGACGATACCCACGACGATATTGAATGGGTCAGTAAGTCTGAAATGAAACGCGATAGCCACCGACTGCAGGCCATGGGTGAGCGTTTACTGGGCATTAAAAAAAGCAAGTTGGCCAAATTCCCCCTCAACGATGAACTGCTCGCTGCCATCGAAGAGAGCAAGCGGATAAAAAGCAATGAGGCGATGCGTCGTCACCTGCAATATATCGGCAAAATCATGCGTGTCTCCGATATCGAGGGCATTCAGCGCGAACTTGATCGTCTCGACCCATCCTCAGACCTCTATCTTCGGGTCCAGAATCAAGCCGAATATTGGCGCGAAAAGCTGATCAAGACCGAAGCGGCCGATGCGGAGTGGTTCGAAACCTATCCGGATACAGATCGGCAAACCTTTCGCAATATAGTGCGAGCGGCCAAGAAGGAGCAACCGGACGATCCGGCCGCACCGATTGCCGGCGGTAAAAACAGCAAAAAACTGCTCAAATGGATAAAAGAACAGCTTAAAAAATGATCCAGTAAATTCAGGTACTCGTAAAGTAAGCAACTGTTATTGACAAGGGCTTACGATGGCGAGCGCAGCTATTAAAACAGGTCGCGACAACATAGGTCGGGTGATGACGCAACAACAGATCGAACTCCGCGAACACTTTGCCAATCAGTTGGAAAAGGTCGCGCAGAGCCAAGACACACGTGCTTTTGAAGCGATCTATACGCATTTTTCGCCGCTTATAAAGTCGTTTGGAATTTCATCTGGCTTGAGTTATCAGGGCGACCATTTGCCAGAAGAACTGGCCCAAGAGGTGATGTTGTCTATTTGGCGCAAAGCCCACCTCTTTGATCGCCGCAAAGCAGCCCCCTCCACCTGGATATTTACTATAGCCCGGAATCAGCGTATCGATATCCTGCGCCGACTTCGTAAATATCAAAATGACCTCAATGCAGACGATGTATGGGAGCTCACCAGCGATACTGATTTGTTTGGCGAAATTCGTGATACCCGAATTCAAAAAAACGTCAATCGTGAGTTGCGCCATTTGCCGCCGGAACAAAAACAGATTGTAGCCAAGGTTTTCTTAGAAGATAAGAGTCATCAAGAGGTGGCAAACGAATTGAATTTACCACTGGGTACCGTCAAGAGCCGGGTTCGGCTGGCGATGCAAAAATTAAAACTAACCATGGGGGTAAATGAACTGTGACTCTATGGCATCCAAGTAGCGATAAGTTAATCGAGTTTTCCAGCGGCGTCGGCTCAGCTGCGATGAACATTGCTGTGTCGGCCCATCTGCATTTTTGCAAAGATTGCCTGCGACAGGTCGTCGAATATGAAAGTGTCGCTGCGGTATTATTCGAGCAGCAGGCAGAAGTCACAATGGCCAAAGACGGTTTTGAGACCCTGATGGAGCGTATTGTCAGACAACCGGTATCGAGGCCTAGCACCACGCGCGTTGTACCATCTCGCTTTCCCCCGGTGGTGGAAAAGCTAATGGCCCACGGCACTGACGCGCTGTGCTGGAAGAAGCCGATGAAAAATTTACGCGTAAGTCAGTTATTAACCGACGAACAGGGGCTGACGCTTGGTCTGCATCATATGAAGGCAGGTTGTCGAGTGCCGCAACACACCCATCGTGGTCATGAAATAAGCTTGGTGATTGAGGGTGGCTTTTCCGACCAAATGGGATCCTATGGCGTTGGTGACTTCATTACCCTGTCGACCGAACATCACCACTCGCCGCAGGCTGATGCCGATGGTGATTGCTGGTTGTTGTCTGTGGTCGAGGCACCCGTCCGCTTAACTGGCCCCTTGGGCTGGATACTCAATCCATTTATCAAGGCCTAAGCAGGCTCCGGAGACAGCTTACCCTGTCTCCGGTCAACTCTCCCTCCTTGTTCCGACCACAGTCAATCAGGTCTGCGTGTTTAACTCCGGAAAGGTCTTAGACTGTTTATCGAGCACCTCAAACAGTGAATAGTAGGTCAGGCCGCTGTGCTTACTGAGGCCAATCTCGCAGGTCCGGCTGGTCGATACACCAAAGGCACAGTCACTGACCTGGGGCGCTAGGGTCTTCAGCGCTGAGGCATTGAGCTCTGGCTGCCTAAAACCCTTATCACCGGCAAAGCCACAGCAGGCAATCCCCTCAGGTTGTACCCAGTTCGGCGCAAGGTGCTTAACCACTCGCTGCATACTTTTTTCCAGACCCTGCTTTTGGGTACTGCAGGTCACATGGACGGCAACTCGTTCCGTGACCGGGTCGATATGCAATCGGTTTAAAAGGAACTTATCGATAAATTCACTGCTGTCATAAAGGTGAATACCCCTTTGCAGGGCCTGGTCGCGCAGCTGCAACGAACAGGGGCTGGTGTCGGACAGAACCGGGTAGCGACCGCCACCGGAGACTTCCCAGAGGGCGTCCAGCACTTCATTCATCATCCGCTGCGCAACTGCGCCGTGACCCTTGGCGTGAAACGGCTGGCCGCAGCACAGACCGCGAGTAGGCTGAGGGTAAACAACATGCAATTGTGCTTTTTTAAGCACGCTGCGCACCGCTGTCGGAATAGACTGGCGATCGTCGGTAATTGACTTACCCATCGATTGACTGACGCAGGACGCCCAATAGACGATGGTATTACTGGCCCCGGGGTCGACGCGCTCATTGCGCGCATATATGGGTTTAGCACGTCCTGGGGTAGTCGCCAGCCAGAGCGGAGTACGTTGCCCGGTCCAACCGCGCACCGCGCCCGACCAAGCCTCGAGGCGCGCAGCCCCCAAGATCCGTTGCGTCCCACTGGCCAACCACAATGCAGACCGGGTCAAACCGGCCAAAGCAGCATAATGGCGAGCTAACCCCTGTGCCAGCCAGCGATAGGGCTGATTGTTCTTGGCGCGAATCTTCAATACCAGACTGCCAGTGTTGATTCCCACTGGACAACGCACCTCACACAGCCCGGTTGCGGCACAGGTATCTACCGCTAGATGCTGGAATTGGGCGTCCCACTCGGCCGGTATCGGCTCTTGAACAAGCTGCTTTCGCGCCATCTCACGATAGACCGCGATGCGTTGGCGGGGGGTTAAACTGAGACTCTTACTCGGGCAAACGGGCTCACAAAAGCCACATTCGATGCAACTGTCAATGATCTCATCGGCGGGGGGCAGAGTTTTGAGATGCTGGATGTGGGCGTCCGGATCATCATTGATGATCACACCCGGATTCAAGATAGTACTGGGGTCCAGTAGTGCCTTAATCTGCTTCATTAGGCCGAAGGCATCCTCGCCCCATTCCAACTCAACAAAAGGCGCCATATTGCGCCCTGTACCATGCTCCGCCTTGAGCGACCCACTCAGATCGATTGCCACCATCTGAGTCACCGCAGCCATAAAGTCGCGATAGCGGGCAATCTCATCGGGCCGGTCGAAGGCCTGGGTGAAGACAAAGTGCAAATTGCCTTCTAAGGCATGGCCAAAAATAATCGCCTCAGAATAATTGAACCGGTCGAACAGTTGCTGCAGTCGATCGACCCCCTCGGCCAAACGATCGATCGGGAAGGCGACGTCCTCAATGATCACCGTCGTGCCGACCGGGCGCACGGCACCGACTGCGGGAAAGGTACCCTTGCGAATTTGCCAGTAACCATCGATCAGGTGCTGATCCGTTGAAAAGCCGGTATTGGCGAGCACTGCAACCGGCGCCAAGGCCGCCTCAACCTGGCTAATATTGGCCTGTAGGGTGGCCAGATCGACACCGCGGACGTCGATCAGTAACACGCCGCCCTTATCCGGTAGGGTATGGCTAAAGGCCGGCAGACCCGGCATATGCTGCACGGCGCGCAACGATCTAGCGTCGAGCAATTCCACCGCGTCGACGTTCACCGTTTTCAGTAAGGCGACCGCCTCGGCGCAGTGCTGTAAGTTGGCAAAGGCAACCATTGCGGAGGCGCGATGGGCGTGATCCTCAACCGTTGCCAGGCTAACCTCGGCAATAAAACCCAGTGTGCCCTCTGAGCCGACCATCAGATGCGCCAAAATATCGATTGGATCGCTGTAGTCGAGCAACGCATTGAGACCGTAACCGGTGGTGTTCTTGAGCCGATATTTATGGCGCACCCGTTGCACCAGTGGGTCATCGGCCAAGAGCTGATCGCGCAGCTGACCGATGCCGACCAATAGGTCGCTGTGGGTTGCGCGAAAGCGCTCAACACTATCACTGTCACGGGTATCAAGCAGCGCACCATCGGCCAGGATGAGGCGTAAACCCTTAAGGGTGTGATAACTGTTATGGCGGGTACCGCAGCACATGCCACTGGCATTATTCGCGACGATGCCGCCGACTTTACAGGCTTGGATGGACGCCGGATCCGGCCCTATCTTGCGACCATAAACGCCTAAGGCCTTATTGGCCGCGGCCCCAATGACGCCAGGTTGTAGATGGATTAGCTCACCGAGGGGCTCAATGCGCAAGCCGGACCAGTTATCGGTCAGCATAACCAGCACGCTGTCGCTTACGGCTTGGCCGGACAGACTGGTACCCGCAGCACGAAAGGTCATCGGCACCTCGTAACGAGCCGCGAGCAACAGTAGAGCGCTGATCTCACTTTCGTTGTCCGCCAAAACCACCAAGCGCGGCAACATGCGATAAAAGCTGGCATCGGTACTGAAGGCAAAACGCCGAAATTCGTCGCTGATGATTCGCTCACTGGGCAACAGTTGGTGAATCTCAGTCATAAAGGCGTCAAATTGCATGGCGGTTACCTTGGCTCGATGTAGGGTGTTGATCTGATCATAATGCCTAAAAACCGGTTAATTTGGCAGACAAGACCGTACTTTAGTCGCAATTAGGCGCTAAGCTGCTTGAATCGACCCCTATGAAGCCCGTATAAACCTATTACCCCTTAAGCGGTCAGACCAATTTGAATCGACTCCAGCAAGTATCCGATTATATGCTCCTACAACTGAGCGCAGGCCACTGGCATCCGGGCCAACGGATACCGTCGGAGCGACAACTGTCGGAGAGTTTGCGCCTCAGCCGCGCGACGGTGCGTGAAGCGTTGGTGACCTTGAAGCAACAGGGGGTAGTCTATAGCCTTCCCGGTAGCGGCCACTTTGTCAGCGATCCACAACCGACCGAGCGACTGATCATCGAGACGGCGCTGAATGAGCATTTCAGTCCCAGTCATGACGAATTGCGCGAATATCGTTTTGCGATTGAGGCCCAATGCGCCTTTCTAGCAGCGTCGCGTGCCACGCCGGATCAGCTTAAAGCCATCGAACGGGCCCATCGGCATTTAAAACACGTGCATCAGAAGGATGATCTAAAGGCTGAGGGCCTGGCCGATGCTCGCTTTCACCTAACCATTGCGGAGGCCAGTGGCAACCGAATATTGGCACACAGTCTGACCAGCCTGTTTGCCCTGCTGCGCGAAAACGTTACCCTCAATATTCGCTCCTTGGCGAAACGACCGGAGACTCGGCTGCGCCTGATGCGTCAGCATACTGCCCTATTTGAAGCCATCTATTATCGTAAGCCCGATAAAGCTCGGTCACTGGCCCAAGACCATATGGTGTTCGTCGATCGGATCTTGGCGGAATAGGCCTAGGCGATTGCCGGTCGTTCCATCTGGATATGCACGATACCGTCTTCGAGGTAGCTTTCACCCTGAGACACAAAACCAAATTGTTGGTAAAAACCGATCAGATAGTGTTGCGCGCCAATCCGAATCGGATAGTTCGCAAACAGCTGTTCACACTGCGCGATCGCAAAGGCCATGAGCTGTTGACCAATTTTTTGCCCGCGTTGATCGGCTCGATTAGCGACCCGGCCGATGGAACAGGCATCCGGATAAGACACCCCGGGCATCAGCAGACGGGCGGTGCCAACCAATTCGCCATGGCGATGGGCCAACAGATGCCAGGCCAAAGCATCCTTGCCATCGGCATCCTGATAAGCGCAGTTCTGTTCAACACAAAATACCGCAATGCGCAGTGCGAGCAGATCGTAGAGACTCTGGTTGTCGAGTCGATCAAAGGCCCGACATTGCAGTGACAAGCCGTCGGCTAGGGATGCGCTGCCGATCACAACGCGCCCTCGCCTTTCATTCGCTCAAGGGTATCGACAATCGCCTGGGTGTGCGCGTCGAACTCCAGGTTGATCAGCGTGCCCACCTGGGCCTGATCGAAGGTGGTCACCGCCAGTGTCTCGGGTATCAGATACACATTGAAGCGGTCAGCTTGAACCTCACCGATGGTCAGGCTGCAGCCGTTGAGACCAACGAAGCCCTTACTGAAGAGGTAACGACGTTGTTGAGGGCTGACGGCGAACCAAAGAATCCAATTATTGGCGGGCCGGTCAATAGCAATGAGGGCCGCCGTCGAGGCGACATGACCGGACATCAGATGGCCACCTATATCATCTCCCATGCGCGCGGCGCGTTCTACATTGACCAGGGCACCATCGTCCAGTTGACCAAGGTTGGTCGCGCGTAAGGTCTCCATCATGACATCGAAATACGCACGTCCCTGTTCGATCCGAGTCACCGTTAAACACACGCCATTCAAAGCGATGCTGGCGCCAGTCTGCAAATTATCTGCTTGGCGCTCGGTCAGGCTGATCGAAAAGGACTTAAATTGGTCGAGCGTCTGCTCTATTTTGAGTGCCGTGCAATTCTGTACGATTCCGGTAAACATGCCCGACTCCTATCGGTAGTGATTGATGTTCGTTTTACGCTATTTAGGGCACTAAGTTCAAGTCTAGATGGTCACCTTGCTAGTCAAAAGTCACTTGGACATCGTTTTTAGCGTAAAAGGCCGGTCGATCGAAGGCTTGCAGCTTGTTGTGGTCGATCATGCTGATCAGCTCGCGAATATAGGGCTCACCGCGAATACTGTAACCTTCCAGACCCCAAACGATAAAGGTGCTGTCGATCGGTATCTGCAGGTAGCGCAATTCGGAGCGAATTTGACGTAACGGTTGGTATTCTTGGTGGGTGTTTAGATTGCGAAAGTAACCGGCTACCGAGGCGTGAATCGAGGCAAACTTTTTTACCTCGTGCCGGGCACTGTTATCGCGCTCCGATGGCACCAAGCCGCAGCCCTCGCTAAAACACCATTGGCCGAATAGGTTATTACCTTCTACGGCAAATCGACTGGTGCCCCAGGCACTTTCATTCGCAGCCTGCGCCAACACCAAGGATGTTGGTAGGGTGTCGACCCGGTGATACAACGCACTGAAGAATGGCTTCGAACCGAGGGCTTCATCGACCTTATAATAATCTGCCAAATCGCTCATAAAGTTCGTTTGCCACCGACCAAGCTTATCGCCGCGCCGGATTTTAGCCTCGACGACCTTGAGCCAAGCCCGCTCGGCTTGTACCTTTTCGTTAATTTGCGCGACGATAGGCTGAAGGAATTCGAAAAAGGTCTGCTTCTTTTGGTCAACATCTTGAATACTGGCCATATCGGGCAAGTCGCTCTGCTCGGTGAGCACATAGGATGGCAGCGCAGATTCACTACATGCCTGGCTCGACACGATCGACAGCGATCCTAGTAGTAACATACCGACAGCATAAATTTTCAATTGACATGACACCTTTGTCGAGAATAAAGCGCGAGATTATAAAGTTAATTGATCAATAATCAACCAAACGCACAATTCTTAACAACTTTCGTGCTGCAATGACCCGACTGGCTTTAGCGACGATCTCGTCGTTGATCTGACGGGCGAATACGGATGGCTTGGCGTTTTGGTTGCAGACTGGACCAACCGAGATAACACACAGCGATAACAAGCAAACTTGAAAAGACCATAGACAACCCTCTTATGAATCAAACCTTTTTAACTATATTAGGCCGCAAAGCCGAATAACAACACAGAATGCCATAATATTATCTACCGGTGACCCATTGAGTGCCTTGCCTCGTGCACATCAGTTACCGCGCCTGGGCGGCAACACCGACGGAAAGGCACTGACATTGGTGCCTTTGGCATCGCTGATTTTCGGTGTTCCTTCTTTCTCGAGCTCATCGATACGCACAATCGCATGCATCGGCACGAAGGATCGGGTGACCCCAGCAAACTCTTGCTGTAGTTTCTCCTCACTGGGATCAACCACCAGTTGACTGCGTTCACCAAAGATCAGCTCTTCTATCTCGATAAAACCGTACATTTCACTTTGATATATATGGCTGCAATACACCTCATAGACCTTGTCCTGATTAACAAAGATCACCCGAAATACCGTCTTGGCCTGGTTAGTAGTCATTAATTTGCGTTCAGCCGGTCATTTAGAAGCCTTTGAGTCTACACATCGGCAGTCATTTTCACACAGATTGTTTCGATTTACGCTCGGGACAGGTACAATTGCGCGCCTAGAAAAACCACCTTTTTGAGACCCAATGACCCAGAAACTGTTTATTAAGACCCACGGTTGTCAGATGAATGAATACGATTCATCCCGCATGGCAGATTTGCTCGGCGACAGCCATGGCTATGAATTGACTCAGGATGAAAACGAGGCGGATGTGATTCTGCTCAACACCTGTTCCATTCGCGAGAGAGCCCAAGAAAAGGTCTTTCATCAGCTGGGTCGTTGGAAAAAACTAAAGGATAAAAAACCCGGTTTGAAAATTGGTGTTGGCGGCTGCGTGGCCTCACAGGAAGGGGATAATATTGCCAAACGAGCGCCCCATGTCGACCTGATTTTCGGTCCCCAAACCTTGCATCGCTTACCGGGCATGATCGACGCCAGCGATGCGGCCGCCAAACTGAGCAAAAATAATATTGCCCTAGTCGACATTACCTTCCCAGAAATCGAGAAATTCGACCACCTGCCGGCTCCCACAAGTGACGGGGTAAGCGCTTTTGTTTCTATCATGGAAGGCTGTTCAAAATACTGCACCTTCTGTGTTGTCCCCTATACTCGTGGTGAAGAAGTTAGCCGGCCGTTTGATGACGTGATTGCTGAGGTCGCTCACCTGGCCAGCCAAGGCGTGCGTGAAATTAACTTCCTGGGACAGAACGTCAATGCCTATCAGGGTATGCGTCATGACCAGCAGGAAGCCGATCTGGCCGATGTGATTGCCCTAGCGGCTCAGATTGATGGCATCGATCGGGTCCGTTTCACCACCAGTCACCCGGTCGAATTCAGTGACAGCCTAATCAATGCCTATACCCAGGTGCCAGAACTGGTCAGTCATCTGCATTTACCGGTGCAAAGCGGCTCGGACACCATATTGGCCGCCATGAAACGCGGCCATGTGGTTGAGGCCTATGTCGACAAGATGGAACGCATCCGCGCCAATCGGCCCGACATAAGCTTTTCATCCGACTTCATCATCGGCTTTCCCGGTGAGACCGACGCCGATTTTGCCGATACCATGAATTTGATTCAACGCATCGGCTTCGACCATTCCTTCAGCTTCATCTACAGCTCTCGCCCCGGCACACCCGCTGCAGAGCTACCCGATGACACCTCCACGGAGGTCAAGAAAGAGCGGTTACAGATACTGCAGCAACGCATCAGCCAACAGGCCGCCGCGATCGGCCGGCGCATGGTCGGCACGACCCAGATCATCCTGGTCACCGGTCGGTCCGATCGGAACCCTGAAGACCTCTATGGCCGCACCGAGAACAATCGCAACACCTATTTTGTGTGTGACGATTCAAGCGTGATTGGCAAGTTCGTCCAGGTCCGTATTACCGAAGCCTTCGCCAACAGTTTGCGCGGCGAAGTAATGCACGTCGATCTGGCCTATTGAAACTCGGTCTTAACCGGATCGTCTAGGTGGTCAGCACTCGCTAGAGTCTGGCCACGGTTTGTTCGCGGCAAGGTCGAAATGGTGTGGCAGATCAGCGCACGCCTTAAAGACTTTTTGACATGTGCGATCCGATGGGTATGCTTGAGCAAAAGTCATGAGGATTACAGCAATTTGAACACCCCACCCCCTGAAGGCAAGCCATTGGTGGCTTTATCAGAACGTCTATTCACGCTGGAACCCGACAATCCACAACGACTCGCAACCCTCTGTGGTCTGGCTAATAACAACCTAAACCAAATCGCCAGCCGGCTCGACATTGGTCTGTCCAATCGGGGAAATCGATTTCAGCTTACTGGCGATCCCGAACAGTTGATTGCGGCGGAAAACATTCTCAAACGCCTGTATCGCGAGACTAAGGGTGGCAAAGATCTGTCCCCCGATGCGATCCATCTGTTTCTGCAACCGTCCGAAGTTGACGCCAACCGCACTCGAACCGGCGCCAACAAGCTGCATGATGACAAGCTCTATCTAGTACACACCCCAAAATTGGTGGTGCGCCCGCGAGGCACTAATCAGAAGCTCTATGTCCACAACGTGCTCAATCACGATATCAACTTTGGTATTGGTCCGGCTGGCACCGGAAAAACCTATCTGGCGGTCGCTTGCGCCGTGCAGGCTCTATTGAAAGATGAGGTACGGCGAATCTTACTGGTCCGACCGGCGGTAGAGGCCGGTGAAAAGCTGGGTTTTTTACCGGGCGATCTTAGTCAGAAGATCGACCCCTATTTACGACCGCTTTACGACGCCCTCTATGATATGCTCGGCTTCGAAAAGGTCGCTCGGATGATTGAACATAATGTGATCGAGGTCGCGCCCTTGGCGTACATGCGTGGACGCACCCTGAGCCACTCCTATATTATTCTGGACGAAAGCCAAAACACCACCCGAGAACAGATGAAGATGTTTTTAACCCGTATTGGCTTTGGCTCCACCGCCATCATTACCGGCGACCCTACCCAGACGGACCTGCAAAAGGGTCAACCGTCCGGCCTAAAGCATGCTTTAGAGGTGCTCGAAGCGGTACCCGGCATTAGCTTTACCCATTTCCACTCCAGCGATGTTGTGCGCCATCCATTGGTGCAACGCATAGTTGAAGCCTACGAAGCCAAGGGGCAATGATGAATCTGACCCTCGATTTGCAACAAGCCAGCCAACAACCCAACCTGCCCTCCGAGGCGCAAGTGACCGGTTGGTTGGAAGCGGCCTTGGCCGGTCGACTGGACTCGGCCGAGATCAGCGTGCGTATCGTAGAGGAGGCTGAGAGCCAGGAATTGAACGGGCAGTACCGTGGCAAAGATAGCCCAACAAATGTGCTGTCCTTCCCGTTTGAACTGCCACCGGGCGTGCCGGCCGAAGAAATGAACTTCTTGCTCGGCGACCTGGTAATCTGTGCTGCCGTGGTCGCGAGTGAGGCGGCACAACAGAACAAGGATTTATATCATCACTGGGCCCATATGTTGATTCATGGGGCCTTGCATTTGCTCGGTTTCGACCACATTGAGTCGGTTGAAGCGGAACAAATGGAGCAGATGGAACGCGACATACTGGCGGGCCTGGACATTTCCGATCCATATAAGGGTGAATTTTGAGGATTAACGAGCAATGAGCGACGACCGACCGACGAGTAGGAACCCCGGTAAAAAATCATTTTTTGAACGTTTAGGAGATGCTTTTACCGGGGAGCCTAAAGACAGTGATGAACTGCTCGCTATTGTCCACGCAGCACACAAAAATGACATCCTGGATGATGATTCCTTACGCATCATTCAGGGAGCCATGAATGTATCGGACTTGCATGTCCGCGATATCATGATCCCCCGTTCGCAGATGGTCAGTCTTGAACTCGACGAGACCATCAAGCAATGGACCTCTAAAATCGTTTCCTCCGGTCACTCCCGCTTTCCGGTCTTTGGCGAAAATCCGGATGAAATTATCGGCGTTTTGCTGGCCAAGGACATGTTGTCGTTGAGTCTGAAAAACGATTTCAGCGAATCCGATATGCAAAAACAGATGAAAGGCATAATTCGCTCGGTGACCTTTGTGCCGGAAAGTAAGAGAGTCAATGTCCTATTGCGCGACTTCCGCTCAAATCGCAACCATATGGCAATCGTCGTCGATGAGTATCGGGGCATCGCCGGCCTGGTTACCATTGAAGATGTGCTCGAAGAAATAGTCGGTGAAATTGAAGACGAACATGATGATGAGGCGGTTACCAACATCACGCCCAATGGCGCGGGTGCCTTTATTGTCCAAGCACTGACCCCGATCGAGTCCTTCAATGAACACTTTAACACCGAGTTCAGTAATGAAGAGTTTGATACCATCGGCGGCATCGTAATGCATGAGTTTGGCTGCGTCCCGAAACGGGACGACACTATTGACCTAGGGGATCTCAAGCTTAGGGTCACCACCGCCGACAACCGGCGCGTGCGGGCCTTTGAGGTCAGCCCGCGCATCGACTAGCAAAACAAGCCTCCTCTGGAGGCTTTTTTTTGGCTATTTAACCACCGAGAAGGGCTTGAAGATAACGATCAGCTTGGGCAATAGGGTTAGCGCACCGAGCAGTGCAACCCCCATGGCAAAGGCCGTCAACAGACCAAAATAGATGGTCGGCTTGAAGTTCGACAAGGCCAAAATGGAGAAACCCATGATGATGGTCACCGAGGTATAGAAGATCGCTTTGCCAATCGAATTATGGCTGCGTTTCAGGGCCTCGACATAATTGCCATCGTGAGCAAACTCAGCCTTAAAGCGCACTATATAGTGAATCGTATTATCGACCGCAATACCAATGGTAATGCTAGCGATAGTAATGGTCATAATATCCAGCGGGATGCCCAGCCAACCCATCATGCCGAGCACCAACATGGCGGCTAACAGATTCGGCACCATCGCAATCAGCGCGAGCTTCAAACTGCGAAACAGAATCAAAAACATCAACATAATGCCGAAAAAGACCCCACCCAAGGTGAGAATTTGGGACTGAAACAAACTCTGCAACATATTATTGTAGAGCACCATCATCCCGGTTAGCCTCACTTCACCAGGAGCAAAACCAAGCAATTCAACCGCATCGCGTTCAATTTGCTTGAGCAGCATGTCGCGCTGAAGGCCCTCACGCGAATCCAGGATGCGAACACTCAAACGGGCTTGATTGTCGGCCACCGAGACATAGGGATCGACCACAATAGCGCGAAACTCTTGCGGCACAACGGTGTAGAGTAACGCCAATTGGATATTGGTCAGCGGCACGCCATCGTTGAATTCTTCAGCGATCTCCATCATGGTCGCCAGCGACAGTACCTTGCCGGTTTGTGGCAGTTCATCCAAATAGCGATGAAGCTTTTTGATGCGCTCAACCTTATCGGTGGTGTACCAATATTTATCGGGATCGTCGATGCCAACAAAATCGTCCTCAAATGACCCGATGCCGTCCCCGTCCATGGTCAAAAAGTCCTCGTCGACAAATTCATCGCTAAAGTCATCGCTGAAGTCATCGACGGTTTCTGCCGGTAGATCGGTATCCGCACTATTCGGGGCCATCTCTGGCGAAGCTACCGACACTGCGGGCGGAATGGTCTGGTCGCCAAAGGCGACGATCACCTCGAGCGGCGTGGTTCCACCCAAACGCTGATCGATGACCGTCATGCCCTGATAGATTTCGGTTTCCTCATCAAAGTAATCGATAAAGCTGTTCTCGACGATCAGACGCGAGATACCGATCAGGGTAAAGCCGGCAATGGCAACGCCGAGTAAAATAATTAAGCGGCCGTTACGCAAGGTAAAGTTCGCTAACATAAGCGGAACCGGTCCACCGCCTTCGACTTCTCCGGATTGGCGATGCTTACCAATTAACATCAACAGGGCGGGAAACAGCACAAAGGTCATCACAAAGGCGACCAAGATGCCCACCGTCATCATCCAACCAAAGTTTATCACTGGTCGAATACCACTGCTGATCAGCGATAAGAAGGCCACTGCGGTGGTCAAGGCCATGTACACGCACGGAATGGCAATGAGCCGCACCGTGGTCACCACCAGCTGGCGCTGATCCCAGGCAGGATTACGACGCAATAATTCACGATAACGAACGATCATATGAATGTTCATCGACAGGGTAAGGATCAACAGCAAAGAAATAAAGTTACTCGAAATCACCGTGACCGGCCAACGCCACCAACCAAGCAGTCCGAGCATGGCCAAGACCACTGCACTGGCGCAAACCAGCGGCAAGACCACCCAGCGCAGCTGGCGAAAGATAACCGCCAGCGTTAACACGATCAGCAGAAACACACCGGAACCGAACAGAATTAGGTCATTTTTTACAAAACGCACTATGTCGTCGGCGATCATCGGCACACCGCCCAGATGCAGTTCACCCTGCCCGCGATAGGTCGCGATAATGCCCCGGATCGTTTCAATGTCCTGATGCAGAAAGTCAGCCACATTGCGGTTGTGTTGGAAAATCAATTGATCGATCAGCGCCAGTTGTTTGGCCGCGCCATTTTTGGGCAGGTTGGCAACCTGCTGGCGCAGCTCGGTGCGCACGCTCAGCAAGTCTGCCTTGGCCTGATCAATGGGAAAGTTAATCTGCAGGGCAGTGGTATTGGCGTCCAGATTGAGTAATAAGTTCACGTAGAGCGGGCTATTGGCCAACTCTGTTTTGGCCAAAGCAACATCAACCTCAGGCGTTTCCAAGGTCTTAATGTTGGCCACGAGTTGCGCCATTGGCACCGGCGGATTGGCCAGTAGCGGCACATCCATCACCGTGACTACTGAAGCAACACGCGGCAGTTCGCGCAATTCATTGCGCAAGGCCGTTAAGGCACCGAGGGACTCAGCACCGAACAGGGGACCATTCGGAGTAAAGGTCAGAACTAGAAACTCTTGCGAGCCATAACGTTCCGACACCTCGCGAAAATACTCCAATGAGCTGTCATTTTCCAGCAGCAGGCTTTCGGCGGACGCATCGAGTGCAAAGTGGCGTGTCTGGTAACCTAAAATAAGTAACACGCAAACAACCCAGAAAAGTAACCAATGCGACTTTTCTGCTATTTGCCGTTCGTAAAACTGTTGACCTTTGAGCAACATAAACTGCGTCCTGTCTACTAATAACCAGCACAGCAGTTTACATGATAAAGCGAAAAGGTGGGATATTGGCCCTATTATTCGGGTAATTTGCGTCGATTGAAAATCCAGCGCGGAACCAATTGGCAATATTGTTGATAGCGACTGCCAAAACGTGCCTGAAGCTCGCTTTCTTCAACCTGAATATAGGCTTTGTACAAAAACAGGGGAAACAGGATGACCACGATCCACGGGCTCAAACTGCCAACCCATAGGGCGATACCGGCGATAATCAACACTAAACCCAGATAACTTGGATTGCGGGTAAAGCGATAGACGCCACTGGTGACCAGTATCAAGGTATCGGGTGCCGTGCCCAGCGGGAGTTGAGTCATACCCTTGAGGCGAAACTCGCGGTCGGCAAGGAGATTTAAGAGCGAGCCCAAGGCAATAGGGATCAATCCAATATAGTTAAAGGGGTAATGCAATAGGATCGCAAGGGGTTTAATAAAGTGCGCACTGAACACGCCCAACATCATCAAAAGCCCCAAAGCCGGTGGCAATATTGGCGGCCGTTCGTTCATAAGCTGTGCCCTGTAAAGAATGTCGCCAGTGTAAGGTGCTTAGAGCCAAATTTCAGCGGTCAAAAGTCACAATTGATCGCCCTTATCTCGCTCGCTTGGTTAGGCTTTGGTAACAATGACAGGATGGCTGATGGTCATTGACCATTCCCACCGCCTGCATAAAGGCATAGCAGATGGTCGGTCCGACAAAACTGAAACCGCTCTTTTTAAGGGCTTTGGACATGGCTCGACTTTGCGCTGTTTCGGTCGGCACCTCAGCCTGGGTCAGCCAAGCGTTGGTTACGGTTTGGCCACCGACGAAGGACCAGATGTAAGTCGAAAAATCCGTTCCACCTTGCTCAATGGCCAAATAAGCTGCGGCATTGTTAATGATCGAGCGAATCTTTAATCGATTGCGCACGATACCAGCATTGTGCATCTGCGCAGCTGCCTCGGCGTCGGTCATAGCCGCCACGCGCAGCGGATCGAAAGCAAAAAACGCCGCATCATAGTTGGCCTCCTTGCGCAGGATGGTAATCCAACTCAGGCCCGCCTGCTGACCGTCGAGGCAAAGCTTTTTAAACAGCTCTCGACTGTCGCGTTCCGGTCGGCCCCAAACGGTATCGTGATAATGTTGGTAGAGTGGATCAACACCACACCAGGCACAACGTTGCACTGCGTCCATCTTAGAGCACCACCAGGTTGTCGCGATGGATCAATTCAGGCTCATTGATAAAGCCCAACAGACTTTTTATCTGCTGCGTCGACTGACCCACAATTTTGGCGGCATCCTGGGCATCGTAATTAACCAAGCCACGAGCAAGGGTAAGCCCCTGCTCGCTCTTAACCGCGACGCATTCACCGCGCTGAAAGCTACCCTTAACCGAGACCACTCCCACAGCCAACAGGCTCTTACCCTGATTGAGCAGGGCGCGCGCCGCACCAGAATCGATAACCAGCTCGCCCTTCATCTGTAAGTGGCCGGCCAGCCATTGCTTACGTGCGACTAGGGGCGCCAAATCGGGTTCCAAATAGGTGCCGACAGACTCTCCCGCGCGCAACCGGGTGAGCACTCGATCAATGCGACCACCGGCGATCACCGTCACGGCACCAGAGCGCGCCGCCAGCTGGGCTGCCCGAATCTTGGTCGCCATACCGCCACGACCCAACTTACCGCCGCTGCCGGCGACTGCCACTAGGGCCGGATCGGTCGCTTGGGCATGACGAATAAGCGTTGCGTGTGGATTTTGGCGCGGATCGGCGTCGAACAACCCGTCCTGATCGGTGAGCAGAATAAGGGCATCCGCCTCGACCAAGTTGGCGACCAATGCGCCCAGGGTGTCGTTGTCGCCAACCTTGATTTCATCCGTAGTGACCGTATCGTTTTCGTTGACGATTGGGATCACCGCCATCGCTAATAGAGCACGCAAGGTATTGCGGGCATTTAGATAACGCTTGCGATCGGATAAGTCATCGTGGGTGAGCAAAATCTGTGCGGTATGCAACCCATAGGGTTGGAAGAGGTCTTCATAGGTTTGTACCAGCTTGGTTTGACCGACAGCCGCAGCCGCCTGCAGCAGTTCCATCGAGCCGGGCCGTTCGGTCCAGCCGAGTCGACTCATGCCAGCGGCTACGGCGCCAGAGGACACCAGAACCACCTCGATGCCGGCTAGTTTAAGCTCGGCGATCTGGGCGGCCCATTGTTCAATGCGCAGCAGGTCTAAGCCCTTGCCATCGTTAGTTAGCAGGGCAGAGCCGATCTTGACCACCCACCGGGTCCCGCGTGTCAGCGGCGTTGGTACCAAGGCTGTTTTCAATTCAGTTTCCTGTTCCAGTTAGGGTCCGCCGTCGACTTGGGCCGTTGTCCTGTGGTTCAGCCGCAGTGCAACGGCCCAGAGGGCAACCGATAGAGCACCTCGATTACCTAGAGTTCGTAGACGACCTCAACATCGTAGTCGTCTTCATCGAAATCGTCGTCATCATCACTCTCAACGCTGACACCCGCTTTAGCAGCAGCGCGCTTGGCTCGGTGACGAGCCGTCAGCAGCTCGATGCGCTCACGCGCTTCGGCTTCGACCTGAGCGCGTTTTTCGTCATCGACTTTGGCCAATTCCGGATTTTCGATCAGATGCAGTTGTCGATTTTCCAACCAGGTCATCAAATCTTGAGCCAATTTCTCAGTACCAACCTTCGACATGGCTGAAATAACGTAGAGCGGACCCGTCCAGGCTAATGCGTCGACCACTGAGTCGATCAACGCCTGACGTTGGTCTTCCGGCACTAGGTCAATCTTATTGAGAATCAGCCAGCGCTCCCGTTCGATCAGGGTGGGCGAAAAAGCAGCCAGCTCATTGGCTATCACCAACGCATTATCCGCTGGTGTTGATTCGTCAAACGGAAACATATCCACTATGTGCAGCAGCACCCGTGTGCGCACCAGGTGCTTCAAAAAGCGAATACCCAAACCCGCACCATCCGAGGCGCCCGCGATCAGGCCCGGAATATCGGCCATCACGAACGAACGCATCTCATCGACACGCACGACGCCCAAATTGGGAATCATGGTGGTAAAGGGGTAGTCGGCGACCTTAGGCTTGGCCGAGCTCACAGCCCGAATCAGGGTGGATTTACCAGCATTGGGCAGGCCTAACAGACCGACGTCTGCCAAGACCTTGAGCTCAAACTTGATATTACGACTTTCGCCTTCCTTGCCCGGGGTGGTTTGACGCGGCGCGCGGTTGGTACTGGAGCGAAAGCGCGTATTGCCGAGGCCACGAGCGCCACCTTCGGCGACCTTAAATTGCTGACCGTCTTCTTTAAGGTCAACCAATACTTCGTCGGTATCGACATCGATTACCGTCGTACCCACCGGCACCACCAGAAACATTTCTTTGCCGCCACGCCCGGTCATATCGGCGCCCATGCCCTGCTGGCCTTTTTCAGCCCGGTAACGGCGCACAAAGCGATAGTCCACTAGGGTGTTGACGTTGACGTCGGCCTTGACCCAAACGCTGCCGCCGAAGCCGCCATCACCCCCATCGGGGCCGCCTTTGGCGATAAATTTCTCGCGCCGAAAACTCAGGCAACCCTTGCCACCATGGCCGGCTTCGACCGCAATTGTGGCTTCATCTACAAACTTCATCTTTTAATACTCATTAAATGTTAGGTAAGCTTGAACCGAACAGGCCTTAACATCTTAAGTTCTATGCGCCGGTCCGAGCAAACAAAATACAGCGTATATTCAACACCAAAATATCAACTAGCAGCACGTTTCACTGTTGGATACACCCTGCTTTAAACGCAAAAAGCCCCGCAACACGGCGAGGCTTTTTAGGAGTTAAGTGCGTAGATTACGCTACGATGTTAACAAACTTGCGGTTGTTTCCACCCTTAACAACAAATTCAACTTTGCCGTCGGTTTTTGCAAACAATGTATGGTCTTTACCCATACCTACGTTCAAACCTGCGTGGAAACGAGTGCCACGTTGACGAATGATGATAGAGCCCGATGATACAGCCTCGCCACCGAAAGCTTTAACGCCGAGACGCTTGCTTTCCGAGTCGCGACCGTTACGAGTACTACCACCAGCTTTTTTATGAGCCATAATTTATCTCCGTTATGCCTGGATACCAGTAATTTTAACTTCAGTGAACCATTGACGGTGGCCCATTTGCTTCATGTGGTGCTTACGACGCTTGAACTTCATGATCTTCACTTTCTTGTGACGACCTTGCGCAATAATTTCTGCTGTAACAACAGCGCCGGCAACAACAGGTGCGCCGATGTTGATCTTATCGCCATCTGCAACCAGCAGAATTCGTTCAAAACTGATGGTGACACCAGTTTCAGCTTCAATTTTTTCCAGCTTGAGGGTTTGCCCTTCGCTGACACGGTATTGCTTACCGCCAGACACAATTACAGCGTACATAAATTACTCCAATAAAGTTAACCAACCAATCCTGAAAACCATTACTACCTGTTTCTAAAGGCGACGCCTACGCTGTGGCACCCTATAACAGGGAATGTTGCTATCCGATCGGGCGGCAAATAATACGGATTTAGCCCACTCGATGCAAGTCGTTTGTTAACGTTCTTGACAGGCTGCAATCAGCTCCCTAGCATCCCCACCCAATAGCAGCTGCAGAACTATCCTTAGATGGACCAAAAAGCCGTATTTCAGACTATCGCCGACGATTTCGACGCGGTCAACAAGACTATTCACCAGCAACTCGCCTCAGGCGTGCCGATGGTTGAAAAAATAGCCGAACACATCATATCCAGTGGCGGGAAGCGCATGCGCCCCACCCTGGTGCTGCTAACAGCTGGCCTAACCGGCGGCGTTACCAGCAAGCACCATGAATTGGCCACCGTGATCGAGTTTTTGCATACCGCGACTCTGCTACACGACGACGTCGTCGACGTTTCCGACATGCGCCGCGGCCGGCCCACGGCCAATGCCAACTGGGGCAACGCGCCCAGTGTGTTGGTTGGTGACTTTTTGTATGCTCGCTCCTTCGAACTTTTGGTCAAGATTGGTAACCTATCGGTCATGGAACGTCTGGCTAACACGACTCGCCAGATAGCCGAGGGCGAAGTGATGCAGCTAATGAACGTGAAGAACCCTGACACCACAGAACAGCAGTATATGAGTGTAATCACGGGTAAAACCGCGATACTTTTTCAGGCATCGGCAGAGACTTCAGCCATCCTGTCCGGTTGTACTCCTGAACAGACCAAGGCCTTGGCGCAATATGGCCTAAACTTGGGTCTGGCGTTTCAATTGATCGATGACGTTTTGGACTATTCAGGCGACTCGGCCACCTTGGGCAAAAACGTTGGTGATGATCTGGCCGAGGGTAAGCCGACCCTGCCATTGATTCATGCGATGGCGATGGGCACCGACGCCGAGGTCAAGCTGATCCGTCGCGCCATTCGCAAAGGCGCGCTCGAGCAACTACCCGACATATTGCAAATTTTGCAACGCACCAAGGCCCTGGCCTATGTCGAAGCCAAGGCGATTGAGCACGCTGAGCGCGCCATTGCCAGCCTGGCAGACTTTCCGACCGGCGATTACCAACGCGCCCTAGCCGCCCTAGCAGCCATGGCCGTCCAGCGCAGCACCTAGGTTTGGGCAAATGCCCCGTCCGTCGGCATGGGCGCCGTCAATCGGTGTCGTCTTGCTTGATTATTTGACAGTTGACAAAGGCCTGCAAGGCCAGAAAATCCAGGTCCGATAACACCGTAAACTCGATGCCGTAGGCAGCGGTGGTATTGGCCAATTCAAATTTACCCACTTCGGCCACGATCAGCGCCTCAATCGAAATCAATCTCGAGACATGGCCGACTAGAACCTTGCCTCTGACCAGAATCGGTGTACCGACTCCTCCGACGGGATCAACAGACTCCAAACGAGCACCGGAGGTCGACAGATCGACAATGGCGCCGTGCGCACCCTCGCCACTGTTTTTGGTCTGATTAATAATCACTACCGGTAAATTCACCGTAACCCGTTCAGATTTGCGCACCGTACCGACCTCTACCTCACTGGGCCAACCCAGATGCATATAATGCATCGGTGTTGTACAGAGGTGCACCACCTGGCTGCGAAAGGCACAGACAACCTTGTGAGACAAAAATCGGCACACCACCGCCTGGCTCTTACGCAACAACAATGGCCGCTTATCGCCCAGCATTGGAGTATTGACCAATACCGTGCGCCCAGGCACGAGGCCAATCAGGGTGCCCTTGTAGCGCTGTTGCCCCTCCCCACCGGTAACCTCCAAATTAATGCTGAGACCGGCTGTTAAACGCATTTTAGATAGATCATGGGTGGGCATAGTTGGGCTAAAACCTTAGGTTATCACCTAGAAGCATAGCCAAGAATTGAGAACTGTTTGGCAAATCTGACGAACCTAGCTGGGACTGGGATAAAGACTCTTCAGCACATCGTGAATACCTCGGCGCCAAGGCCGCTGCTTGATACCAAAGGTTGAGAGGATTTTCTTACAGGCCAGTTCAGAGTTTTCCGGTTCCGCAATGGTATTCACCATGGTGACCGTTTCACCCTCCTCTACGGTCTCAACCTGAACTTCGGTCATCGACTTAACGGCGGTAATCGCCGCCTTAGCAAAGGTAAAGAGACTGCAGGCGTCACTATCACCGTAGTGGTAAGTGCCCCATAGGGCTGGCTCCTGGGCGTTGCAGTCAAGCTGCTCGGCCATAGCCAGCAGGACCTTGGCCAAGGCATGGGCATCGGTCGGATTGCCGCGCAACTTACCGGTGATGTTCAAGGCCTGCTGGCCAATAGCGGCATCGACCAATTGGGTCAGGAAGTTTGTCCCGTATTCGCTGAACAGCCAACCCGGTCGCACTAGGATCGACTGTGGGCACAGCTCGGCCGTGCGTTGCTCGATCGCCCAGTACTGTTGCCCCAAGGGCGAAATTGGGTCCGGCACATCCAACTCCGAATAAGCACGGGCCAGCTTGCCGGAAAAGACCCGAGCACTGGACAACTGAAACAGACCGCGCTGATGTTGGGCGCAACGGGTTGCAATGGTTTCTGCTAACGGCGTCCAGTGATCAATCACCGCCAGACTATGACCGGTCGGTTCTTCGAACAGCAAATTAAACACATAGCGGTGCTCCGTTGTGTCGATCTGTTGCGCCAACAGATCCAGCGAAGCGCACTCCTGGGTCGCTATGCCCTGATACGGCACGCGGCGTTCAGAGAAATATTGGCACAACGCCAAACCCGCCTGGCCATCGGACCCTAAAACGAGAAAGCTGAGCGTGGCAGATATTTCGATCACAATAGATCCTTAAGGAATTCAAGGTCGGAATTATAGGCAGCTTGATCTCAGAACAACACAGTTCATCGTAAATTTGACCCCTAGATTAGGATCTGAACTCATTAGGTGCTCTAGTGAGTCCAGCCGCGCCAGGCTAGCGAGCTGATCGTTGCTACGCTGCCCGGTCACGGAACAGGGCCTAGCTCAGCAGCCCTGGTAATATGCAACCTTCGTTATCGTGAGAGTACAAGCCCCGCACCGTGACGGGGATTGCACCCATACAGAAAAGAACACTAACTGGTCAAGTTGAGAGACAGTGTTTGCTGAATCAAGTTAGGTTTATCTAGGGAACACATCCGGTCCTACTACCGGTCCACCGAAACGGTATCCTATTAGCACCACCGACCGGGCACGAAAGGCTAACCTAGGACGAACAGTGTGCTATATATGAGCTTGAGGAAGTATCCTCTATGTCGGGTGTTTAACCAGTTATTTAACCAAGTCAAAGACTCAATAGCCTTGTAGCTCAAACAGCCCAGCCTTTTGTTCATAGGGCCCGACGACTAATTTTTGGTCATTGTCAGACCAATCATTGATTGCCAACGAAAACCCCAAGATCTATGTGTTGCCATGATCGAGTAGGCCATTTTTATGTAAGCCTGGGATATAACAAATTGCACCATTAAACTCGTCGGCGTGGCTTGATGACAACCACGTGGTCACGGCCGTTTGATGCTTAACCTTGAAATAATTGTCATCTTGATGAGCAGGCATACCCGCTCCGCCTACTGCGACCTCATTGAAACAATGCATGCTTTTTCAGCTCCACAGCCCACCTAACAGCTAGTCGGATAATGACACCAAGGCCTTTGTGAGGAAGCTCGCGATAATAATCGCTCTAATTGTGGATACGTTCTACGTGCTTTAGGGTGACTAAATTTAATTTATCTTTAAAATGGACATCGTAACAGCTATAGCTGATGGCACCGCAGTCTCAATGACCATCTGCGACTAGGCTACTAGGTTCAAACACTCACCTTGATCCAGAAACCCTTCAAACACTACGTAGCCATTATCGTCGAAAAACCTCTTTAGCTCTTGGGATCTATTCGCTTAATAAACACGAAACCATGTGCATACCCTTATCAGAACGGACCGCCTTCAATGTCGGCACTTCAGTTTTACAACGCTCTATTCTTTTATGGCATCTCGGGTGAAAAGGACAACCTGATGGCGGATTTAAGGGGCTGGGGACGTCCCCTTCTAGAATAATCCGATGCGATCTCCGATCTAAGTCAGCGATTGGAATTGCTGACAAAAGAGCCTCAGTATAGGGGTGTAATGTGTGACTGTAGAGATCGTCCGCATTAGCCAGCTCGACAATCTTACCTAAATACATCACTGCAATCCGGTCGCAAATATATTCAGTCACGCTAAGATCATGGGTAATGAAAACGTAAGTTAGGTTACGTTCAGCTCTCAATTTTAGCAACAGTTCTAATACCTGTGCTTGTATTGAGACATCTAATGCACTGACGGCCTCATCACAAACTACAAGTTCGGGATTAACGAGTAACGCTCGCGCAATGCCAATCCTCTGCCGCTGGCCACCCGAGAACTCATGAGGGTAACGGTCCATATCTTCTCGATGTAAATTTACCGATACTAATAAATCGCCAATAACCCTTCGTCGCTCGGCCTTCTTTGAGAAACCATGTGCTTTTAAGGGGTCTTCAAGAGAACCAAAAATAGTGAAGGCTGGATTAAGTGAGGAATGAGGATCTTGAAAAACGATCTGTAAATTCTTCCTAAACGGAATCATTTCGTCGCGACTAAGTTTACAAAGATCAATGGGCAGCTGATTGGTTATTGAGCCTTGATAATAGACCGCGCCACTTGTTGGCTTAATGAGCTGCAGAATCGCTTTTCCCAATGTCGTTTTGCCGCAACCACTTTCACCCACAAGGCCAAGTACCTCACCTTTATAAATATCTAAATCTATGCCGTCTACAGCTTTCACATGCCCCGTTGTTTTTTTGAATACTCCAGTTTTAACCGGAAAAAATAACTTCAGATCACGCAATGCCAATATTTTCTCATTAGGGTCAGCAGGCAATGCTTGATTAGGCTTAGCTTCAACTCCGAGGAGTTGGTTAGAATTATCAGTATGATTGTTCATTTATGAAATGGCCTCCAATTGGGAACACCTGACACTATGAGTTGCGGAAATATAAATTTCATCTGGCATCTCGTCACAGGCCTGAGTAGCATAGTCACATCGCGGTGCAAAACTACACCCCTTAGGTCGGTCATAGGAATCTGGGGTGGATCCTCGAATAGCCTTAATGTTCTGTTGCCGCCCTCGACCTAATATGGGTATTGACGCCAACAAGGCTCGGGTATACGGATGCTTAGGACGACGCAGGACATCCTCAACAGTGCCGGCTTCAACAATATTGCCCATATACATAACGGCTACATTATCGGCCAGTTCCGCTACAACACCCATATCATGAGTGATTAACATAATGGCAGTTTTGTGTTCTTGCTTAAGCTTATCCATTAATGTGAAGATCTGTGCTTGAGTGGTAACATCTAAGGCCGTGGTCGGTTCATCAGCTATTAAGACTTTTGGATTGCAAGACATCGCTATGGCGATCATGACTCGTTGTCGCATACCGCCAGAGAACTGATGTGGAAATTCATTCATCCTCACCTCTGGCATTGGAATACCCATGGTATGCAATAAATCAATTACTTTTAACTTTATCTCTTTGTCGTTTAGGACTGAATGCTGCCTTAGGCTCTCCGCGATTTGATATCCTACTGTAAATACAGGATTCAAAGCTGTCATGGGGTCCTGAAAAATCATGGCTATTTCAGCCCCTCGTATTTTTCTAATTTCCACACCTTTCCGAGGAAGTTGGTCTAAACGCATCGGACCTTTTTCAGAGAAATAGGTAATACCGCCGTCTTCAATTCTAGATAAATCTGGCAAAAGCTGCATAATCGACAAGGCAGTAATGGATTTTCCACAACCACTTTCGCCGACAATACAAAGTGTCTTACCTTTCAAAACATTAAACGAAACACCATTTATGGCCTTATTACATCGGTTGTTGGTATATAGGTATGTTTTTAAATCCCTAACGCTCAAAGCAATATCATCAACCATTGAACTACCCCTGTTGAGTTGGATCGGCGGAGTCGCGTAGACCATCACCAATAAAATTAATACTCATTACAAAAAGGGAAATTACCATTCCTACCGGAAGCCAAAGCCACCAATAATTTTGCAATACCCTTAGATCTTGCGCTACATTCAGGATATTTCCCCAGGTCGGTATGTTGAGAGGGACACCCAGACCGAGAAAACTGAGCCCGGCCTCTGCCAATATAAACATTGCCGTTGTCAGGGTGATATTAACTGCAATAGGCCCCAATGCGTTTGGCAAAATATGTTTATAGCAAATAACAGATGTGGATAACCCGAAGCTTCGTAGAGCTTGAACATATTCCTCTTCTCTGAGCGAAAGAAATTGTGCTCGGGTTAGTCTGTACATTGGTCCCCAGCCGGTTAAGACAAAGATAAAAATAAGATTTAATAAACTTTGCCCCACAATAGAAACCAACAGTAAAACCAATATAATTTGCGGAAAGGCCATCAATATTTCAGACATCCTCAACGCCAATAGATCTACCCACCCTCCCTTATAGCCTGCGTAACTACCGATGCCAACACCTATAAATGCTGCAATTAGTGCACTTCCTAAGCCTACTAATATTGAAACACGACCACCATATAAAACCCTAGAAAACACATCTCGCCCTGTCTTATCCGTGCCAAATAGGTGCTCAGAAGATGGCTCTTGTAGCATACCTCTCAGATCAATTTTTTGTGGATCGTGATCCACTAAAAAAGGGGCAAACACTGAAGATAAGGTGATAATTAAAAATACGACCAAGCCGACCAGAGCCAATTTATTATTAAACATCTTCCGCATCGCTCTATTGCCCTTTCTGGGCTTTAGCTTTCCGGCTTCTTCCATTGCAAGCAAAAGATCAAATTTTCTATTTAGTGCTGATTCGGTTCTATTTATCATAAATTAACTCCGTTAATTCAATCGAATACGCGGATCGATAAGTGCTGTCAACACGTCTATAACTAGGCTTGATATCAAAACAGCAAATACGGACAGCAGAGCTATCATCATCACTAAGGGATAATCTTGACCGCGCACTGCAAAAACAAATTCGTTGCCAATACCTGGCCATTGAAATACTTGTTCAATTATCACTGAACCACCAATCATAATCGGCAATCTGAAGCCGATCAACACAACCACAGGTGTTAAAGCTACTCTAAACCCATGGATGAAATTTATGCGCCATTCAGATAAACCTTTAGCCCGAGCAGTCCGAATAAACTCCCTAGAGAGCGAATCCAGCATTGCTGACCGAGAATAGCGCATAACCCCAGCAGTCATCATCAGCGACATCACTAACCCGGGTAACACTAAGTGAGGGATCCTATCAAAAAACGAATCATAACCCGGCAACAAACGTCCACCAACGGGGAGCCAATGCAGGTGCAGAGCAAAGAGCAAAATAGCCACAAGCCCAAAGAAAAACTCTGGTATTGAAATACCGAGCATACCCGTGACAGATAGGGTGCTATCAGTCCAAGTGCCTTTATTTAGAGCACCAAATATACCCAAGACACAGCCAAATATCGTCGAAAAAACAATAGCAACAAAAGATAGCTCTAACGTAGCAGGCAAGCGATCAAAAACAATTTCAGAAATGGCGACCCCACCTGATAGCGAGTGGCCAAAGTCACCCCGTAATACATGCGATAGCCATATAAAATACCGCTCAATAAAAGGTTTATTTAGACCCAAATTTTCTCGCAGCGCCAAAAGTTGTTCTGGTGAAATTTGATTCGCAATTTCCGGATTAATCATATGGGAAACAGCATCACCTGGAGTAAGTTCTAATCCTAGATATACCAAGAAGCTAATTATTATCAACATGGGGAATACAATTAATAATCGCCGAATAATAAATGTTAGCATTTCGGTTTCCTATGTTTATATTAGTAATAAAAAAAATAGCGTTGACAAATATAATATTTATAAAAAATACAAAAAAGCAACCTGAATTTCTTCAGGTTGCCTGAACTTTATCTAACTATGGTTTTTTTGGATATGAGTTCATCCGCAGCGAACGAGTGTATGGAATATCAGCAGGAACAACTTTCATATTTTCCATTGCCTCAAGAGCCTTGACATCCCCAACCGATTTTGTAAAGCCAAAGTCGAGTCTGCCTGCTGCCGCATTTTTCAAAACGTTCGCGTCATTTTCGCCGCTTGGGAATGAAACGATCTCGCCTATCTTTGCAATTCCACCATGATAGTCGGCAAATGGCGTATATCGAACAAAATCGTTCATCTGAACTTCTTCAATCTTATACGGACCGGAACCCACCGGATTTTGCCAATATGACTGCTGTTGAAATTCCAGTGGATTTACGCTACCCAATAGGTGCATAGGCAATGGAGGGAACTGACTAAAGGTTAACAACATGTTGGGATCTAAGGTTGCGAAATTGAACGTCACCTTACGCCCATCCACAACAATACCCGATACTCCTTTCACACCGCCAGAGGTATAGTCTTGAGCACCCTCAATTGATTCAAACGTTTTAGCGAACACTGCGTTAATGCCAGGAACCTTCATTGCCAATTCGACAGACCCTTTAACATCACTACCTGTCAGGTCAAAACCATCATGCCATTTCAAATCCTTTTTAAGTTCGAATGACACCGACATGCCGTCTTTGCTTACTTTAAAGCTCTTGGCTAACTGACCTTTGGTTGGCACCAGGGAACCATCCGCAGTCAAGAGCCGATCAAAAGTTATTTTTTGCTGGATTGTTATGCCAGGATTTAGCCAAGGATGCTCGAAAAACTGGCTTGGAGCGGTATTGGTATAAGCGACTCTCTTGCCGTCCTTATCAGCTTCAACAGTCCAGTCTAATAGACCCCAATCATAATTGAATTGCTCGTTGCCATAGGATCCACCGTGACGATTTATGCGATCACTTTCATACACAAAAAGCTGCTGATAATACAAAGGAATATCAGTTAGATTCTTGTTTTCATATTTCTCGAAATCAACAAAAGCCTGCTTCTGCTCCTTTACATTGACAGTACCATTTATTCGGCTGATCAATTTGTCGACTTGCGCACTACCGGGCGAATAGGAGTTCTTGCCTGACTGGTAGCCATTATAATATTCCTGTAAAGCTAACGCCGCTTTCGCACCGTATGCCATATCCCACTCAATGGCACTTGTTTCAGAACCTGCAGTAGCCAATTTACCTAATTGGCCACCTACATCACCTTCAAGTTTTCGATAGGTAATCTTAATACCAACATCACCCAGATAGGCCTGCAGCGCTACCATTAGGTCGGCTGTCAATTGATCGCCATAGTAGTAAACTACATCGAGCGTTTGCGTGTCATCCCAGCCGGCATCTTTTAATAACGCACGCGCCTTGTCTGGATTATACCCATAATTATCAAGGCCAGGCGCTTTCCAAGCCCCATTAGGAATCATCGAGTCGGCCGCAATGGCCTTCCCTTCTAGCAAAGTGTCAGCAATAGTCTCCATGTCAATTGCATAGGCAATGGCCTGCCGTACACGAACATCAGACAATTGGTTCACCTTTTCCGCAAAAGCAAAAGAAGATGATACCTGTATAGCTGCAATTAGTGCTGCTATTCCGAATATTTTTTTCATTACTTCACCTATAATTGTTATTATAATACAACCCATCTGATTTACAAGACGGCCTGAGACCATCTAAAAATACAGACACCTTTCCCGTAAGATAGACCCAGCCTGGGTTTGGCAATGGAACCATCACTACATTCTCATTAACTTTTTTCTTTTTTCTTTTTTCTTTGTTAAATCAAAACAGTCGATTTAAAAATTCGACACGCACCCGGAATGTAAAAATAAATCACATCACGACTAAATATAAATATCAAGAAGTTGAGGTATTAGTTAATCTCATAAAGCTGAACTAATAAAATCATCAACTAATCTTTTCTGCATAGAATCCAACATCCTAAAAGGCGCCCTAACCGTATCTGTCGCAATGATGCCTTTCTGTTGCAATATGTATTTCAACCCTGGAATTACACCAACAAGAACCAATAAATCGATTAGCCTATTCGCGGATTTCTGTACAGACTTCGCCCTACCCACATCGCCACTACAAATTAATTTTTGAATTTCTTTATATTTACTTCCAATAACATTATAAGTACTACCAATACCACCCTGAGCTCCAGCCATCTGCCCAGGAAGGAATATTTCATCAAACCCATTAAAAACTATCTTTCCCGGATTTCTGTTGGCGATTTTTTCCAGCTGGTACAGATCAATAGATGTTTGCTTTATCCCTATGACGTTTTCCAAGTTAAGTAATTCTTCAATTTGCATATCACTCAGTGCAACACCTGTCAGAACGGGTATGTTATATACAATCATGGGCAGTCCGTCTGCCGCATCCACTATCGCTCGATAGTGGTCAAGTAAAGCATCAAAACTAAAACCGTAATAGAACGGCGTAACTGCAGAGACGGCATGATAGCCTGCACCTTTGGCCGCATTAGCCAGCTCACAGCAATCCTTAGTTCGGATAGAACCTACGTGAGCGATCAGATTTAACTTCCCTAAACTTGATTCAGCTACCGACTCCAAACAATCTCTTCTTTCGGCCTGACTTTGCAAAAAGGCCTCGCCCGTAGAACCACCCACATAAACCCCCGTTAAGTCTTGGTCTATTGCATTAACAACTAACGACTGCAGGCTTTTAAAATCTATGTTTTCCTTCTGGTCAAACGGGGTAAGCAGCGCTGCATATTCTCCAGCAAAATTTTTAGTCATATAAACCTCCGAATTACATTAAAAAATTATATATAAATATTCCATTTATTCTATTCACGTTACCAAAAAAATATTTTGTGAATTGCATATCTGAATTTTGTGTCACCTAACCTCAGCCCCAGAACTACCGAGCATAACCCTCAGATTAGATTAACAATGCTACACCTTATTCTGCTTAACCAGCCTCATCCTTATTACTTAATTGTGCAACTCCGACCAGACCCGAATCGGAACCTAAGGCAGCTGTTGTGATCTCAGCTCGAAATACCGTCGGATTTTTAAGCATATAAAACCTCACTCGCTCGCGAAATAAATCAAGTAATCCAACCCCACCGCCCAGCACTGCACGGTCTATGCCCATTGTTGCATTCATGTTGACAATCAGATCCGATATCGCATGGGCAGCTTGGTCGATTACCCGCGCACATTCGCTGTGGGTGTAGTATCGAGCAAAGACCTCAATAGTGCTGAGTGTTTCGCCACAAGCAACCGTTGCTCGATGAGCAATCGCGGTTCCCGAGGCAATGGTTTCAATACAGTTCGTACGACCACAGGAACAATGGTATACACCCAGTCCGGGCAAGGAATGCTGACAGTGCCCAGCATGGGAAGCCAAGCCATTCGCACTGCTCACAAGCCTATCGTTTACAATTAAACCCGAGCCTACTCCCGTGGAAATCGTTAGATATAGGATGCTGTGCACCAGCGGACCATCGCTGGTTTGCATGCATTGGAATTCACCCCAAGCTGCAGCCGCTGCATCATTAACCACGAATACGGGCTGGCTAAATAATTTTGTTAATTCATCGGTAATAGGCAAGGCGTTCCAGAACGAAATCATCTCCGTATTAAGTGGCTGTAAAACGCCCTCGACTATTCGACCCGTCGTGGCCACTGCAACTCGATCAAATTGCCAAGTTCCGATCAACTCCCTTAACGCTCGCGCAAACATGGCCCAATTCGGCGATTGGGTTGATATACTCCTTTTTTCGACAATTTTTAAGTTGGGGCCTATTAAGGCCGCCGAAGTCTTGGTTCCACCAATATCCAATGCAAGTATCACCTGCTTGCCCCCCCAACTGGGTAATCAACATTTGCCAATGATGTAACATACCAACTAGAAATTCTTTCGATTCGAGTTATGGCTGAACCGACTGTCACAGCGAAGGCGCCAGCGTGCAACGCGGCTGCCGCTAATTCAGGTGAATTATATCGGCCTTCCGCAATCACCTCACATCCGGCCAATTTCAGCTGGGTCACCAAGCCTATGTCTGGCAAGTCTGGCGCCACCCCTGAGGTATAACCCGAAAGCGTACTGCCAATGTAGTCGCACCCTAACTGATAGGCGTTTAAACCGTCTTCAAAGCTGGAGGCATCAGCCATTGCCAAGCAACCATGCTGATGTATTCGCTCAATAAGCTGTTTCACGGGCACTGGGCGCTTGCGGTTAGTGGCATCAAATGCAATAACCTGTGCGCCAGCTCTAGCTAAGGAATCAACATCTGCCAACAAGGGCGTTATAATTACCGGACTGTCGGTCAAGTCGCGCTTAATAATGCCTACGATGGGCACACTCACTGCACTAAAAACTGCTGCCACATTAGCAGCGCCTTCAATTCGCAGACCGTGACAGCCTCCCTCCACCGCCGCTCTAGCCATAGCAGTTATGATAACTATCGAATCCATTGGGCCACCCAAGACGGGCTGACATGACACTATGAGACCGCGATCAAGTCGCTGGCGGACATTGGTACTTATATCTAGGTCGCTCATAAGAAACATTAACCTTATATGAAGCTAATAATCATAACAATAATGAAAGCTGAAATATTTCACCATAAACTAACACCAGTGAAATAATATTTCAATACGCCATGATGAAATATTTCATACACCATGCCTTTCATGAAGGAATATTTGCTAGTGGAAGTTTGATTTAGTAAAGTGCCTACCATTGGATCCCACTTGAGATATATGATGAAAACTCAACCTAAGGTTTTGGCGCAGCTTCTTTCCAACACTAATGGACTCTCCCCCGCCCTAGAACGCATTGGCAGTTATGTTAAAAAAGAACCAGATAAAGTGATTTTTCAAACAATTACAGAATTGAGTGAGAATGCCAAATCAAGTGAAGCAAGTGTTATTCGGTTTTGTCGAGACATTGGCTTTAACAGCTTTGCAGATTTTAAGATGTCTCTTGCTATTGAGTTGAATAGTAAGGGTTCTCTCAATGCACGGAAGAACAACGGCACCAATAATACTTTCGAAACCCCCTTCGACACTGCCAATGATGCCATGCAGGCCCTGGCAACAACTGCCGAACTCATAGACAGCCTGCTCATAAAGCAGTGTGCGGACTGGATAGATAAGGCCGAATCAGTCGATATTTATGGTGTCGGCGCATCGTCTATTATCGCCAACTACGCTGAATATCGAATGATAAGACTGGGAATTACATCGCGGGCATACAGCGATATGCACTTAGGTTTAATGAGTGCGGTAAAGCGAAAGCAGAACGACGTGGTTATTTGCATTTCAAGCAGCGGCTCAACTGTCGATATCGTCAAAGCGGCCAAACTCGCACAAGAACAGGGTGCAAAAGTTATTGCGATTTCCAATACCAAAAAAAGCCCGTTAGCAAAGGACGCCGACTGTCTATTAGTCGCCAGTTCACCTGAATCCCCCCTAACAGCGGGGAAGCTGGCGTCCAAAGTAGGGCAGTTGCTATTAATAGATCTTGTCATGACCAATATCTACAATAGAAATGCAAAATACCAGCTATCTCAACAAGAAACCGCCGATGCGATCAGCGGCTTGCTTTTTTAGGTCCGCCAAGCTACGCCCAATAATATTCGCGGCGC
>NZ_CEYAVF010000023.1:0-35636 GCF_982785585.1 Reinekea sp.
AAAAAAACGAAAAACCCGCAGTCTAACGGCTGCGGGTTTTTTTATGCCTGTTCGATTATACATATGGTGAGAGCAATGCCTGACCATGCTAATTAGCTGAACGACGACTTCGCATCTGGTATAAATATTATTTATCGCTATCCTAGGTGGCTAGTGCCAATTTGGCCTAACTAAGACAACACCTTGAACCGTCTGTATTGAATCAATGCCCAATCGCCGAGTGGAGAACGTCTTTCTGAAACAGCTGCTAACCCTATTGTCGTTGCTCCAAGGCCAAGATTTCGTGTCGGGGCAAGACTTGTCTGCGGCGCTTAATGTCTCAAGACCGACCATTGCGTCCTGGGTAAAAGACCTGGAGTCATCCGGCCTATTGATAAATAAAATCCGCGGTCGAGGCTATCGCCTACTCACCCCGATTCAGCCTATTGATTCGAAACAGGTGTCCGCAAAGTTGTCGGCGGCCGGACGTGACATATTTCCCGTTATCGATATAGTTGCGCAAACAGATTCAACCAACAAGACAGCGCTCGGCGCGGTTTACCAGCTCGATGAGTGGAAGTTATTTTCCGCAGAATTTCAGCAGGCAGGGCGTGGCCGAAGAGGCAAGGTTTGGCAGAGCCCACCCTGTACCAACCTTACTTTCAGCCTAGGGCATAGGGCCATTTTTGAGGTCGGCGTACTGTACCTATCAAGCCTGCTGGTTGGCGTAGCTGTCGCGACTGCTTTGGAGCAGGAGACCGGTTTACCGGTTCAACTCAAGTGGCCGAATGACCTCTACTGTAGAGATAAGAAATTGGCCGGCATCCTATGTGAGCTCCAAGGCAGCCCAATTGATGAAGCGACGTTGGTGATTGGCGTGGGGATTAACGTTGCGAGCGCGCCTACTGATACCGCTAACGCCGCCACGAGCTTGCTGGTCGAAACTGGGCGTCTTTTACCTCGCGATCTACTATTGGTCAAAATGGCCGAGGCGATAGTCAACACCTTTGCCGCGGCCAAGTGCTCCGGAACCTGGCCTATCCTGGCAGCCTGGCGCTCCCGTGACTTCCTTTATGGCCGCAGTATTGGTGTCCACCAAGGTGACCGCGTGACCACGGGTACGGCCCAGGGTATCGATGAAAAGGGCCAATTGATTGTCTTGGACGATTCCGGCACGCTGCGCTTGTTCAATGGTGGTGAGGTGAGTGTTAGATGGTAAATGAATCAGCAACCTTATTTTTAGATTGCGGCAATACGCGTATTAAGTATAGCCATGGCGATGATTACGGAGTCTTTGCAGACCTTGGGTCGCTGGCAAGTTTCGTCACCGATGGCTATGTGTGCGAGGTAGTGGTAGCGTCGGTGTCGCAGCAAACAGCAGAAGTAGTCGGTGTGCTCTGGGCCCAAGGTATCGAAGCTCAGGTTGCGACCGTCGTCGATGGCTTTGCCGGCCTGCGCTTGGTGTATCCTGATGTCCGTCTGCTGGGGGTGGACCGTTGGTTGGCTATGCTTGGCGCCTGCCAGCGCTTTCCGGGTCAGGACCTATGGGTTGTCGATGCCGGTACCGCATTAAAGATCGATTACCTCACCAAGGACTCCCGGCACCAAGGCGGTTCGATATCTGTTGGCTTGGCACTAGCGGCCAAAAGCCTGACCGGTAATACGGCGCACTTGCCAAAGGCCGACCTTGGCTTTAGCGCTCAACTGGGCCAGGATACTATCGGGTGCCTAAATTTCGGTATTGTCTATGGGGCGGTTGCCCTAATAGAGCAAACAGTACAGTCCTTCGGTTCTGCTAAGGCACAGGTTGTGCTCACTGGCGGCGATGCTGACACCCTTCGGCCGCATCTAACCAAGCCCATTATCCATGCGCCCAACTTGGTTTTGCAGGGTTTGAAATACTATTGGCGACTAATCAATGAGCTAAACGGAGACAGCAAATGAGATGGATTCTATTAGTGTTGGTTGTTCTCAACCTTGGTTTCGGTGGTTACCAATATTGGCTGTCAACACAACCGGCTGCACCGGCTATAAGTACCGTTGCGATGGCAACATTGAGTAATTTACAGCCCACCAAGAACCAGATAGACCGGCTCCAGCAGTCCAAGCGTCCGTCCGACAGCGCGCAAGGCGAAACCAAGCCAACGCAATGCGTGCGCATAGAGGGTTTGGTCAGTGGGCAAAGTCTTGAGGTGATTGTGTCGCGGCTGCAAGCAATCGAAATCGCGGCAATCCAAGAGCCGTCTCAGAAGGTTGTCAAAACGGATTACCAAGTAATTTTTGGGCCGTTCAAAAATAAAAGCTTGGCAAAGGAGAAGTTAACCGAGGTGGCGGCTAAGGAAATCGAAAGCTACATCATCTCTACGGGTATCAATGCCAATGCCCTATCAATGGGTATGTTTTCCAGCGAAAAGAATGCGCTACGGCAACAATCCTTGCTCGCCAGCAAGGGCGTAAATGCCTCCATTGTGAGCAAGGAGCATCGATCCGACTCGGTGAGCCTGGTGATCGACCCGATTTCGGCGGCGTTGGTGGCGGACGAGACACTGGCGTCTATCTTGTCTCAGTATGAAAAGGCAGAATATTCGCGCTACAACTGCAATTAGGCTTGCATTTTTTTTTCCCTGACCCTAATATGCGCGCCTCTTCGCAATGCGAGGAGGGAACAAAGTGATATCTTTCGTCTAAGTGCTTGTAATAACTGATAAAGTTCACAAACACTGTTGACAGTAAGAGCGCCTTACGGCACACTTTGCGCCCGTTCAGGAGGGGTTCCCGAGTGGCCAAAGGGAGCAGACTGTAACTCTGCCGCGCAAGCTTCGATGGTTCGAATCCATCCCCCTCCACCACTCTCTTATTGAGAGTTCGCGGGTATGGTACAATGGTAGAACCTCAGCCTTCCAAGCTGATGATGCGAGTTCGATTCTCGCTACCCGCTCCATAATCTGTTTCGCTCGCGTAGCTCAGTGGTAGAGCACTCCATTGGTAATGGAGAGGCCATGAGTTCGACTCTCATCGTGAGCACCATCTCGATAGTGTATTAGTAATTGTAAGGCAGGCACCTCGGTGGCTGCCTTTTCAGTTTCTGGACCACTCGCATCTTAGCAGGCTGGTCTCATTAATTTGATAGCATCGTTTCTAGCTTCGGTCCTGATAAATCCCCTAGCTTGGCACTTGTCAGTGTCTAAAATCTCGGCAACCCGAAATGGAACCTTTCAGGCTCTGGTGTTATCGCCAGATCGGGATATTTTTGCATATTTCCTAAAAAAAGATGGAAAAATTGATTTGAATTCAATAAGATGCCCAGCCTCCTCGCAACAGGACACGGCGCTAGCGGTGGTTTGTTGTAAAGGTGACAGTTAGTGCTTGAAAAGCACCGGGAGTTGGATTAAAATCCGGCGCCCAAATAAGTTATAGGCCAGTAGTTCAATTGGTAGAGCGTCGGTCTCCAAAACCGAAAGTTGCGGGTTCGAGTCCCCCCTGGCCTGCCAAATTTTTTTCACCAGCACAGGTGCTTTGCTGAATGAATGCTCAGGTTAATTCAACAAGTTCAGTCTTCGATTACTCCAAATGGTTCGTAGCCATCGTCTTGATATGTCTGGCGATTGGCGGAAACTACTATTTTTCAGCCGAGTCGTTGATCTATAGGGTGTTGGGTGTTCTTGTGTTGTTAGTAGCTGCCGTTGGTGTGGCGCTGATGACTGAAAAAGGCAAGTCGATCAATCGCCTGCGTAAAGAAGCGTGGGTAGAGGTCCGTAAGGTTGTCTGGCCAACCCGTCAAGAGACGGTACAAACAACCTTGGTCGTAATAGCGTTTGTATTGGTCGTAGCTTTGATTTTGTGGGCTGTGGATACGTTAATTGGTTGGTTAGTTTCCATGGTCATAGGATAAGGGTAGTTCAATGTCAAAGCGTTGGTATGTGGTTCACGCCTATTCTGGTTACGAAAAGCGTGTAGCGGCTTCTATAATGGAGCAGGTCGAGTTACTAGGTATGCAGGATGATTTTGGCGAGATCCTAGTGCCAACGGAATCCATCGTTGAGATGCGTGACGGCAAGAAGCGCAAGAGTGAGCGTAAGTTCTATCCTGGCTATGTAATGGTCGAGATGGCGATGAATGATGCCTCATGGCATTTGGTGAAGGGTACATCACGTGTGATGGGCTTTATTGGTGGAACGGCCGAAAAGCCGGCCCCACTAACCAGCAAAGAAGCCGACTCTATCTTACAGCGAGTCAAAGAGGGTGTCGATAAGCCGACCCAGAAGACGATTTACGAGCCAGGCGAAATGGTTCGCGTTATTGATGGGCCTTTTGCGGATTTCAACGGTACCGTTGAAAAAGTCAACTACGAGAAGAGTCGCTTGCAGGTTTCGGTCTCTATCTTCGGGCGTTCTACGCCGGTTGAATTGGAATTTTCCCAGGTCGATAAGGCCTGAGGGTAATGGTGATGCAGGGAACCTGATCGAGAGATCGGGTTTTTGGCGTCTCTGTTTTGTTATCGGGGAGCCGTAAGGCGTTTGCACCCACATTGAGGAAGCTATTATGGCTAAGAAAGTCACAGCTTATGTAAAGCTGCAAGTTAAAGCCGGTCAGGCGAATCCAAGCCCCCCGGTAGGCCCTGCGTTGGGTCAGCACGGTGTGAATATCATGGAGTTCTGCAAGGCGTTCAACGCTGAGACGCAGAAGTTGGAGCCAGGCTTGCCGGTTCCCGTGGTAATTACCGTTTACGCCGACCGTAGTTTTACGTTTGTCACTAAGACGCCGCCAGCATCTGTCTTGCTGTTAAAGTCTTTGGGCCTGAAGAGCGGATCCGCTCGTCCAAATACTGAAAAAGTAGGCACTGTATCCCGTGCACAGCTGGAAGAAATTGCAACAGCTAAAGACCCGGACCTGACTGCATCTGACATGGATGCTGCAGTGCGGACTATTGCCGGTACGGCAAGAAGCATGGGCTTGAATGTAGAGGGTGTTCTGTAATGGCTAAATTGTCTAAACGCGCACGTCTTGCGAATGAAAAAGTCGATTCCACTAAGTTGTACAGCATCGATGATGCTGTAGCGGCATTGAAAGAGCTATCAACGGTTAAGTTCGTTGAGTCTTTGGACATCGCTGTTAAGTTGGGTATCGATCCACGTAAATCCGATCAAAACGTACGCGGATCTACCGTCTTGCCACACGGCACCGGTAAGGATGTGCGTATCGCGGTTTTCGCTCAGGGCGCTAACGCCGAAGCAGCTAAAGCTGCCGGTGCAGAAGTCGTCGGCATGGAAGATCTTGCCGAATTGATGAAAGGTGGCGATCTGAACTTCGGTGTTGTTATTGCGTCTCCTGATGCAATGCGTGTTGTTGGTCAGTTGGGTCAGTTGTTGGGACCACGTGGACTGATGCCAAACCCGAAAGTCGGTACTGTGACGCCTGACGTCGCAACCGCGGTAAAGAATGCAAAAGCCGGTCAAGCGCGTTTCCGTACCGATAAAAACGGTATTATCCATGCTTGCATCGGTAAGGTAGATTTTGACCTTAGTGCCATCAAAGGCAATGCAGAAGCTCTATTAGCAGACCTCAAGCGGTTGAAGCCATCTTCTTCCAAGGGTGTTTATGTTAAGAAGATCTCCCTGACGACCACCATGGGTCCAGGTATTGCGCTTGATCAAAGTACACTAAGCGTCTAACAAACTTTGGAGCATAGATTCGTCTATGCAGTCAAAGACCGTAGGTGATGGCTGTTCGCAGCTGTCTTAATGTCCTACGCAGACGGTATACCAAGCACATTTTATATGAGCTGTTGCCGTTATAACTGGTCAGCCCGCAAGGGCTGAAAATAGGTTGACCTCTTCGGAGGTTTTAAACAGGGGATTTCTCAGTGGCACTGAATCTCGAAGGCAAAAAAGCAATTGTTGCTGCAGTAGCAGAGCAAGCTAAGAACGCGCAGTCAGCGGTTATCGCAGACTCGCGTGGCGTGGCAGTTAATGACATGACCACTCTTCGCAAGCTCGCGCGTGACAATGGCGTATGGCTGAAAGTCGTACGTAATACGCTGGCTCGCCGTGCGGTTCAAGGTACTTCTTTTGAAGGTTTGGCTGACAATTTTGTCGGTCCGACGCTGATCGCTTTTTCTATGGACCATCCCGGTGCAGGTGCACGTATCCTGGGTGAATTCGCTAAGAAGAACGAGAAGCTTGAACTTAAAGCTGCCATGTTCGAGGGTGAACTTACACCTGTCGACTTGCTAGCTAGTTTGCCAACATACAACGAAGCAATTGCAAAACTGATGATGGTCTTGAAAGAGGCTTCAGCAGGCAAGCTCGTACGTACATTGGCAGCAGTGCGCGATCAGAAAGAACAGGAAGCTGCATAAGCTTATTTCGAGCTTGGTGGTCAATTAACGGTTTAATGGGGTTCTTCCCCAACAGATTAGGAATGAAGTCATGTCTCTGACTAAAGACGATATAATCAATGCAGTTTCTGAAATGTCTGTAAAAGACATTGTTGAATTGATTAGCGCAATGGAAGAAAAGTTCGGTGTTAGTGCAGCGGCTGCTGCAGCACCTGGTGCCGTCGCTGCAGTTGCTGAAGAGCAAACTGAATTCGACGTAATCCTGGTTTCTTGCGGCGAGAAGAAAGTAAACGTGATCAAAATTGTTCGCGAAATTACTGGTCTTGGCCTGAAAGAAGCTAAAGGCGTTGTAGACAGTGCTCCAGCACCAGTGCGTGAAGCTGTGTCTAAAGAAGAAGCCGATACAGTTAAGGCGAAGCTTGAAGAAGCTGGCGCGACTGTAGAAGTTAAGTAAAACGCTACTGGGTGGCATTGCCGTCCAATATAGCGCGGCTGGTAGCCTGTTAGGTTACCGGCCTTTTCCTGTCTTACAGGAATACTATTTTCACCGGTGAATTTATTTTTGCCGGATTAGGAACAAACGCTTAGGCGTTGGGGCTCCCTATAGCGGAGCGCACAGGACGTGAAAGTCGGAGTTATTAGACCTGTCTGCTGATAACTGTAGTCCGATAAGCCGCATTTTAGCGGTTCAACCACTCAGACACACCGTTGGTGAACAAGCTGGGGATTGCTGATGGCATACTCTTACACCGAAAAAAAGCGAATCCGTAAGGATTTCGGCAAACTTGAGCCAGTAATGGATATTCCATATCTGTTGGCTATACAGTTAGATTCCTATCGTAGTTTTCTGCAGGCAGATTTTGATGCCTCAGAACGCCAAGATAGCGGTCTACATGCTGCGTTTAAATCGGTATTTCCAATTGTCAGTTATTCTGGCAACGCTGCACTTGAATATGTCAGCTATAAGCTGGGCAAACCTGCTTTTGACGTTAAAGAATGTCAATTGCGCGGGGTTACCTATGCGGCGCCATTGCGCGTGAAAGTGCGTCTTATCATCTATGATAAAGACTCACCGAGCAAAGCAATTAAGGACATTAAAGAGCAAGAAGTCTATATGGGCGAGATCCCATTAATGACCGATAATGGTACCTTTATTATTAATGGTACCGAACGAGTTGTGGTGTCCCAGCTACATCGTTCGCCGGGTGTCTTTTTTGACCATGATAAAGGTAAGACGCACAGCTCAGGCAAGTTATTGCACTCAGCTCGAGTTATCCCTTACCGTGGTTCTTGGCTGGACTTTGAATTTGATCCGAAGGATCAGGTTTTTGTTCGCATCGATCGGCGCCGTAAGTTGCCCGCGACCATCTTGTTGCGTGCTCTTGAATTAAACAATCAGCAAATTCTAGATTTGTTCTTTGACCGCGTGGAATACAAGGTTAAAGACACTGCAATCGAAATGATGATTGTGGGTGCTCGATTGAAAGGCGAAACCGCCGCATTTGAAATCAAAGATAAGAAAGGCAATGTGCTGGTCGAAGAAGGCAAGCGTATTACCGCCCGTCATATCCGCGACTTTGAAGAAGTTGGCCTGCAGTCTGCAGCAGTACCGGATTCTTACCTTTTGGGCAAAGCCCTGGCTACCGACTTGGTTGATTCCAAATCGGGTGAAATTTTGGCCAATTGCAATGATGAAATCACGCTCGATGTACTCGAGACGATTCGCACCCAAAAGATTAAGAGTTTTGAGACGCTGTACACCAACGATCTCGATTGTGGACCTTTTATTTCCGACACTCTGCGTAATGACCCTACCAGTACGCCTCTAGAGGCCCTGGTTGAAGTTTACCGCATGATGCGTCCAGGTGAGCCACCAACGAAAGAATCGGCTGAGACACTGTTTCAGAACCTGTTCTTTTCAACGGATCGCTATGACCTGTCCGCTGTTGGCCGGATGAAGTTTAACCGTCGCCTCGGTCGTGAAGACGATGAAGGTGCTGGTATTCTGAGCCGCGATGATATTGTCGAGGTTGTTAAGACCCTGATCGCGATTCGTAATGGTAATGGTCAAGTCGATGATATCGATCACTTGGGTAACCGACGGGTACGTTCGGTCGGTGAGATGGCTGAGAACCAGTTCCGTGTGGGCTTGGTTCGAGTTGAACGCGCCGTGCGTGAACGTCTGTCTATGGCCGAAAGTGAAGGTTTGATGCCACAGGATTTGGTCAACGCCAAGCCGGTTGCAGCTGCCATCAAAGAGTTTTTCGGTTCGTCTCAGCTGTCCCAGTTTATGGATCAAAACAACCCGTTGTCCGGAATTACCAATAAGCGACGTGTGTCGGCATTGGGACCCGGCGGTTTGACACGTGAACGTGCTGGTTTTGAAGTACGTGACGTGCACCCGACCCACTATGGCCGTGTTTGCCCAATTGAAACACCGGAAGGTCCAAACATCGGTCTGATCAACACTCTGGCAACCTATGCGCGTACCAACAGCTATGGTTTCCTGGAAACGCCGTACCGTAAGGTATCTGCGGGTAAGGTTAGTGATGAGATCGTTTATTTGTCGGCTATCGACGAGGCTCGCCATACCATCGCGCAGGCTAACGTTACGGTCGATGAGCATGGCATGATCCAGGGCGAATTCGTTCAGGTCCGCCATCAGAACGAGTTTACCCTGGCCCCGTTAGACAAGGTCGATATGATGGACGTGTCACCACGTCAGATCGTATCCATTGCGGCCTCGTTAATTCCGTTCTTGGAACACGATGATGCTAACCGAGCCCTGATGGGTTCGAACATGCAACGTCAAGCCGTGCCCACGCTAAAGTCAGATAAGCCTTTGGTGGGTACCGGTATCGAACGTAATGTGGCTATCGACTCCGGCGTCTGTATCGTCGCGGATCGTGGCGGCATCGTGGAATATGTCGATGCATCGCGCATCGTGGTCAAGGTCGCAGGTGATGAAATCGGTGAAGATGATGCCGGTGTCGATATTTACAACCTGACCAAATATACCCGTTCAAACCAGAACACCTGTATTAATCAGCGCACCATTGTCAATCAGGGTGATCCGATTGCACGCGGTGATGTACTTGCCGACGGCCCATCCGTCGACCTGGGTGAATTGGCTCTTGGCCAAAACATGCGCATCGCCTTTATGCCGTGGAACGGATACAACTACGAAGATTCCATCTTGGTCTCTGAGAAGGTTGTCAAAGAGGATCGCTTTACATCGATCCATATCCAGGAATTGACCTGTATTGCCCGAGACACCAAGTTAGGGCCTGAGGAAATTACCGCGGATATCCCGAACGTTGGCGAGGCCGCTCTGAACAAGCTTGACGAGTCCGGCATCGTTTACATCGGTGCTGAAGTCGGCGCAGGCGATATTCTAGTCGGCAAGGTAACGCCTAAGAGCGAAACCCAACTGACCCCAGAAGAGAAGCTGTTACGTGCGATCTTTGGTGAGAAAGCCTCTGATGTGAAAGATACCTCCCTGCGTGTTAAGGGTGGTATGCGCGGTACCGTTATCGATGTTCAGGTCTTTACCCGTGATGGTGTAGAGCGTGATCAACGTTCACGTGATATTGAGCGCCAAGCGTTGGAAGAGTTCCGCAAAGATTTGAACGCAGAATATCGTATTGTTGAAAATACGCTGTTTGAGCGTCTGACCGCTGCGTTAGTCGGCCAGCCGGTATCCGGTGGACCCGATCTTCAAAAAGGTGACGTGCTTACAGCCGAATACCTAGCCGCTTTGCCGCGTGCTGACTGGTTCAAACTGCGTATGCAGGATGAAGCCATGGCCGCACAGCTGGAGTCGGCTGAGAGCCGCTTAAAAGAGCGTAAGGTCGATCAAGAAGCTCGCTTCGACGACAAGAAACGCAAACTGCAGTCGGGTGACGATCTGCAGCCAGGCGTTTTGAAGGTGGTCAAGGTGTATCTGGCGGTTAAACGCTACATACAGCCGGGCGACAAGATGGCTGGACGTCATGGTAACAAGGGTGTTATCTCGGTGATTATGCCGGTCGAAGACATGCCTTATGATGCCAAAGGCAACCCAGTCGATATCGTGCTTAACCCGCTCGGTGTGCCTTCGCGGATGAACGTTGGTCAGATTTTGGAAACGCACCTAGGTGCCGCCGCCAAGGGTCTGGGTGACCAAATCAACGAGATGATGCTCGAGCAGCGCAGCGCAGGTGATTTACGTGACTTTATGGACCAGATTTATAACCACTCTGGTACCGGTCACCGTACTGAAACCCTCGGTGAATTTTCCGATGCGGAAATCATGGAGCTGGCAGGTAATCTGCGCGGTGGTGTACCTATTGCCACCCCGGTCTTTGATGGCGCGAAAGAAGAAGAAGTTAAGGGTCTGTTGCGTTTAGCTGGCATGGATGACAGCGGTCAGATCCAATTGTGGGATGGCCGTACTGGCGACCTATTCGAAAACAAAACGACTGTCGGTTACATGTACATGCTCAAGTTGAACCACTTAGTGGACGACAAGATGCATGCTCGTTCAACTGGCTCATACAGTCTGGTAACACAACAACCATTGGGCGGTAAAGCGCAATTTGGTGGTCAACGATTTGGTGAAATGGAAGTGTGGGCCTTAGAAGCTTACGGTGCCGCTTACACCTTGCAGGAAATGTTGACAGTGAAGTCAGATGACGTGAATGGCCGTACGAAAATGTATAAGAGCATTGTCGATGGTGATCACCGTATGGAACCTGGTATGCCGGAATCTTTCAACGTATTGGTGAAAGAGATCCGCTCGCTGGGTATCGATATGGAGCTGGAAAACGAAGAGTAATTGAATGGGCAGCCTTCGGGCTGCCCGGTTGCCAACTCCCTGCGGAGCGGAAACATGAAAGACTTACTAAACCTGCTGAAAACACAAGGCCAGGCCGAAGAATTCGATTCGATACGAATCGGACTGGCATCACCGGACATGATTCGTTCATGGTCTTTTGGTGAAGTGAAGAAGCCGGAAACAATTAACTACCGTACGTTCAAACCTGAGCGTGACGGTTTGTTCTGCGCGCGTATCTTTGGCCCAATCAAAGATTACGAATGCCTCTGTGGCAAGTATAAGCGTCTGAAGCATCGTGGTGTGATTTGTGAGAAGTGTGGCGTTGAAGTCACCCAGGCCAAGGTGCGACGTGAGCGGATGGGCCATATTGAATTGGCAGCACCGGTTGCGCACATCTGGTTCTTGAAATCACTGCCATCTCGTATTGGTTTGATGTTGGATATGACTCTGCGTGATATCGAACGGATACTCTATTACGAAAGCTTTGTAGTTATCGATCCGGGCTTGACCAGCTTGGAGCGCGGTCAATTGCTGACCGATGAAGAATACTATGAGTCGATCGAAGAGTTCGGCGATGACTTCGATGCCCGCATGGGTGCCGAAGCCGTTCAGCGTCTGCTGGAAGCCATGGATCTTGAAGGTGAGATTTCTACCCTGCGCGAAGAAATTCCCGCGACTAACTCCGAAACCAAGATCAAGAAGCTGTCCAAGCGTCTGAAGCTGCTCGAAGCCTTCCACAAGTCGGGCAATTTGCCGCAGTGGATGGTGTTGACGGTTCTGCCTGTGTTGCCCCCGGATTTACGTCCGTTGGTACCGCTTGACGGTGGCCGTTTCGCAACCTCCGATCTAAACGATCTGTATCGCCGAGTGATTAACCGTAACAACCGCTTAAAGCGCTTGTTAGAGTTGTCAGCGCCGGACATCATCGTGCGCAACGAAAAGCGTATGTTGCAAGAATCAGTTGATGCCTTGCTCGACAACGGACGTCGCGGCCGAGCCATTACCGGTTCTAACCGTCGTCCGTTGAAGTCGCTTGCCGATATGATCAAGGGTAAGCAGGGTCGTTTCCGACAAAACCTCTTGGGTAAGCGAGTCGACTATTCAGGTCGTTCGGTTATCGTGGTCGGACCAACACTGCGTTTGCATCAATGCGGTTTGCCGAAGAAAATGGCTTTGGAACTGTTCAAGCCGTTTATCTTTAGCAAGCTGGAGCACCGCGGTTTGGCGACCACCATCAAGGCCGCCAAGAAGATGGTTGAGCGCGAGGAACCGATCGTTTGGGATATCCTCGACGATGTGATTCGTGAACATCCAGTCTTGTTGAACCGCGCCCCAACCCTTCACCGTCTGGGTATCCAGGCGTTTGAACCGGTATTGATCGAAGGCAAGGCCATTAACCTGCATCCTCTCGTTTGTGCGGCTTATAATGCCGACTTCGACGGTGACCAGATGGCTGTGCACATTCCGTTGACCATTGAAGCGCAGCTCGAATCACGCGCCCTGATGATGTCGACCAACAACATTCTGTCACCGGCTTCCGGTGAGCCTATTATCGTTCCATCGCAGGACGTTGTCTTGGGTCTGTATTACATGACTCGTGCGCGTATCAATGCGAAGGGCGAAGGCATGGTGTTCTCGAACATCGAAGAAGTCCAGCGCGCCTACGGTGCTGAGCAGGTTGCCCTGCAGGCCATCGTTAAGGTCCGTATTCGCCAGGTCTTGATCGGTGATGACGGCGTTCGAGTCGAGAAGATTGCCATTGAAGACACCACAGTTGGACGTGCAATCCTGTTCTCTATCGCGCCCGATGGTATGCCATTTGACATGGTCAACCAGCCGATGAAGAAGAAAGCCATTTCCGGTTTGCTCAACGAGTGCTATCGCTCGGTGGGACTGAAGGAAACGGTGGTCTTTGCCGACCAGGTTATGTACATGGGCTTCAATTACGCGACTAAATCCGGTTCTTCTATTGGTGTGAATGACTTTGTTATTCCAAAAGCCAAGTATGTGATACTCGGCGCAGCCGAAGCGGAAGTTCAGGAAGTTGAAGAACAATTTGCTCAGGGTCTGATCACCCAGGGTGAAAAATACAACAAGGTGGTCGATCTCTGGTCACGTGCCAATGACCAAATTGCCAAAGCGATGATGGAAGGAATCTCACGAGAATTCACCACCGACCGCAATGGTAACGAAGTTGAGCAGGATTCGTTTAACGCCGTCTTTATGATGGCCGATTCCGGTGCTCGAGGCAGCGCGACGCAGATTCGTCAGCTCGCCGGTATGCGAGGCCTGATGGCTAAGCCAGATGGCTCGATCATCGAAAACCCGATTAAGGCAAACTTCCGCGAAGGCTTGTCGGTAGGTGAATACTTCATCTCCACTCACGGCGCGCGAAAAGGTTTGGCCGATACGGCACTGAAAACGGCATCGTCGGGTTACCTGACGCGTCGCTTGGTAGATGTAGCGCAAGACGTGGTGGTAACCGAAGAAGACTGTGGCACCCAGGAAGGTATTATCTTGGAGCCGGTCATCGACGGCGGCGACATCGTCTTCCCATTGAGTAAGCAGGTATTGGGTCGAGTCAATGCGGTCGATATTATCGATCCGGCGACCGACGAGATAGTGATCCCTGCAGGCACCATGCTCGATGAAAAATGGATTGAACGCATTGACCAGCTCGGTGTCGATATCATTAAGGTACGCTCATCCATCTCGTGCGAGACACGCTTTGGTATCTGTGCCCAGTGTTATGGTCGCGACCTGGCCCGTGGCCATCGGATCAATATCGGTGAGGCGGTCGGTATTATTGCCGCTCAGTCGATCGGTGAGCCTGGTACTCAGCTGACGATGCGGACCTTCCACATCGGCGGCGCGGCCTCCAGTTCTTCTGCGATCGATAACGTCCAGATCAGCCATGGCGGCAGCGTGCATTTGCACAACGTCAAGACGGTTGTCCGTGAAGACGGTCATCTGGTCGTGGTAAGCCGTTCAGGCCTGTTGGCAGTAGCCGATGAGCATGGCCGTGAGCGTGAGCGGTACAAGCTGCCGTACGGTTCTGTAGTTAGCGTTAAAGACGGCGCCAAGGTCGATTCAGGTGAGGTTGTGGTTCGTTGGGATCCGCACACTCACCCCATCGTGTCGGAGGTGGCCGGTACCATCCAATTTATTGGTATGGACGAAGGCAGCACGATCAACCGTAAGGTCGATGATTTAACCGGTGTCAGTACCGTTGAAATCATCCCCCAGGCTCAGCGTAATGCCCTCGGTAAAGAAATTCGTCCGATGATTAAATTGGTCGATGGTGAAGGTCGTGACATATTGATCGGCAGCACCAATCAGCCGGTACAGTACTTCCTGCCGGACAGCGCGCTGTTAAACCTGCATGACCGAGCAGCTGTTAAGGTCGGTGATGTATTGGCTCGTATCCCGCAAGCCAGCAGTGGCAACAAGGATATTACCGGTGGTTTGCCACGGGTTGCGGATCTATTTGAAGCCCGTAAGCCGAAAGAATCCGCCATCTTGGCGGAAATGTCCGGTACCTTTACCTTCGGTAAAGAGACCAAGGGCAAGAAGCGCATCATGATCACCCCGCACGATGGTTCTGAGCCGTATGAGGAATTGATTCCGAAATGGCGCCAGATGAACGTGTTCGAAGGTGAGAACGTCGAAAAAGGCGAAGTACTGTCTGACGGCCCAATGAACCCACACGATATTCTGCGTGTGCTCGGGGTTGAAGCCTTGGCCAAGTATGTGGTCAAGGAAATTCAGGAAGTATATCGACTCCAGGGTGTTGTCATCAACGACAAACACATTGAAGTCATTTGCCGCCAGATGCTGCGTAAAGCATTGATTACCGACAGTGGACAGACTAATTTCATCAAGGGCGACCAAGTTGAATTTATGCATCTGTTGGAAGGTAACGACTTAGCGGTCACCGAAGATAAGCAGATCGCCAAGTTTGAGCGTGTGTTGCTGGGTATCACCAAGGCATCACTGGCCACCGAGTCCTTTATCTCTGCCGCATCGTTCCAAGAAACGACGCGTGTATTGACCGAAGGTGCGGTAACCGGCAAACGCGACTATTTACGCGGTCTGAAAGAAAACGTAGTGGTAGGTCGCTTGATTCCTGCCGGTACCGGTCTTGCGTATCACGCTGAACGTAAGAAAAGACGTCTTGAACGAACCACAGCCAAGCCGACGATCAGTGCATCGGAAGTTGAAGCTGCGCTCAGTCAGGCGTTAAATAAGTAGAAAATAGCGGCGTTTGATCGGTGTTCGAGAGCCGATTAAACGCTTTCTGTTGACTACTAATTGTGCGATAACGTAGAATCGCGCACCTTTCCCGGCTACAGAGGATTTTTCCACTGTTTCTGGGCAATGTCACGAGAAGTGAAATCAGAGAAGAGGCTTAAATGGCTACAATTAACCAGCTCGTTCGTCAACCGCGTAAGCGCGTGACAGAAGCAAGCGCCGTACGGGCTCTAGAAGCGTGCCCTCAACGCCGCGGTGTGTGTACTCGCGTATACACAACTACACCTAAGAAACCTAACTCGGCCTTACGTAAAGTATGTCGTGTGCGGTTAACCAACGGTTACGAAGTGTCTTCGTATATCGGCGGTGAAGGTCACAACCTGCAAGAACACAGTGTTGTGCTGATCCGTGGTGGTCGAGTAAAAGACCTACCAGGTGTTCGTTATCATACGGTTCGTGGTGCTCTGGATACTTCCGGCGTCAACGATCGTAAGAAAGCACGCTCCAAGTACGGTACTAAACGACCAAAAAGCTAGTTTTGTTTATTTATCCAGTCTCAGAATAAGCAGTAAGGCTGAGTGCGGTACGCAGTTCCTAACGGAAGTTCGTAGCCGAATTTCAGATCTGCCTGAAGACCTAAATTAAGGGGCTTATCAATGCCAAGAAGACGCGTCGCTGCGAAGCGTGAAATCCTGCCAGATCCAAAATTTGGCAACACCCAGTTGGCTAAGTTCATGAACCACGTGATGGTTGATGGCAAGAAGTCAATTGCGGAAAAAATCGTTTACGGTGCCTTAGACATCGTAAAAGACAAGGGTCATGAAAACCCTCTCGAACTTTTCGCCAAATCACTCGAAAGTATCGCGCCACTGGTTGAGGTTAAATCTCGCCGGGTTGGTGGTGCTACTTACCAGGTTCCTGTCGAAGTTCGTCCTTCTCGTCGTGAAGCGCTTGCCATGCGTTGGTTGGTCGATGCTTCACGCGGTCGTGGCGAAAAAAGTATGCGTCAACGTCTTGCCGGTGAATTGTTAGATTCAGCAGATGGCAAAGGTTCCGCGGTTAAAAAACGTGAAGACGTGCATCGTATGGCTGAAGCCAACAAAGCATTCTCTCATTATCGCTTCTAATTCACTGGATACGGAGATAGAGTCGTGGCTCGCAAAACTCCTTTAGAACGCTACCGAAATATCGGTATCGTAGCGCATGTAGACGCTGGTAAGACAACGACTACAGAGCGCGTCCTTTTCTACACCGGTATTTCTCATAAAATCGGTGAGGTGCACGATGGTGCAGCGACAATGGATTGGATGGAACAAGAGCAGGAGCGTGGTATTACCATTACTTCTGCTGCTACCACCTGTTTTTGGCGTGGTATGGGTAAGCAATTTGACGAACATCGGATCAATATCATTGATACGCCGGGCCACGTTGACTTCACCATTGAAGTTGAACGTTCGCTGCGCGTACTCGATGGTGCTGTCGTGGTGCTCTGTGCTTCCTCGGGCGTGCAACCGCAAACGGAAACTGTATGGCGTCAAGCCAATAAATACCATGTTCCGCGTATGGTGTTCGTCAACAAGATGGACCGTGCCGGCGCTGACTTTCTGTTTGTTTTAGAGCAAATGAAAGATCGCTTGGGTGCCAACGCTATTGCTATGCAATTGCCTATTGGTGCCGAGGACGATTTCAGCGGTGTAATCGATCTAGTATTAATGAAAGCCATTCACTGGAATATGGAAGACCAGGGTATGACCTTCGAATACGGAGAGATTCCAGCTGATATGGCCGACATCTCTGCCGAGTACCGTCTGAAATTGGTTGAAGCTGCTGCTGAAGCCAACGACGAGTTGATGGAAAAGTACATGGAAACTGAAACCTTGTCGGTCGAAGACCTCAAGATCGGTTTGCGTGCACGTACCATTGCCGGTGAGATCGTTTTGACTCACTGCGGTTCTGCGTTCAAGAACAAGGGTGTGCAAGCCGTTCTCGACAGCGTGATCGAATACATGCCGTCGCCAACTGAAGTGAAGCCAATTGAAGGTATTTTGGACGATGGCGTAACGCATGAAGCGGTACTGGCATCCGATGATGTACCTTTTGCGGCTTTGGCCTTCAAAATCGCTACTGACCCATTCGTGGGTACTTTGACCTTTGTCCGTGTCTACGGCGGAGTATTGAAGTCTGGTGATGCGGTGTTCAACTCGGTTCGTGGTAAAAAAGACCGCGTCGGCCGTATGGTTCAGATGCACGCTAACAACCGTGAAGAGATCAAAGAATTGGCAGCCGGTGATATCGGTGCGTTGATCGGCGTGAAAGATGTGACCACTGGGGACACCTTCTGTGACCCGAGCCACATCATCACGTTGGAGCGCATGGACTTTCCCGAGCCGGTTATCTCTGTTGCTGTTGAACCAAAAACCAAGGCCGACCAAGAGAAAATGGGTGTTGCTTTGGGTAAGTTGGCTCAAGAAGATCCTTCTTTCCGGGTTCATACCGACGAAGAAACCGCACAAACGATCATCGGTGGTCAGGGTGAATTGCACCTTGATATCATCGTTGACCGCATGAAGCGTGAGTTCAAAGTAGAATGTAATGTTGGTGCGCCACAAGTGGCCTACCGAGAGCGCATTCGTGAATCGGCCGAAATTGACTCCAAGTTTGCCCGTCAGTCGGGCGGTCGTGGTCAGTACGGTCACGTGGTTATTCGCTTTGAACCTGCTGAAGATCCAAACGCTGAAGGCCTCGTTTTTGTAAACGAAGTGGTCGGCGGTACGGTACCGAAGGAATACATTCCTGCTGTTCAGAAAGGTATTGAAGAGCAGATGAAGAATGGTATTTTAGCCGGTTATCCGTTGCTTGGTCTGAAAGCGACATTGATTGATGGTTCCTATCACGATGTCGACTCAAACGAGATGGCGTTTAAGATCTCTGCCTCGATGGCCGTCAAAAAGCTGAAAGAGAGAGCGAATCCGGCCCTATTGGAGCCCGTCATGCAGGTTGAAGTTGTTACACCTGAAGACTACATGGGCGACGTTATGGGCGACTTGAACCGTCGTCGTGGCACACTGCAAGGTATGGGTGATGGTCCGACAGGTAAGGTCATTGACGCAGAAGTACCGCTTTCCGAAATGTTCGGTTATGCAACGTCTTTGCGCTCTATGTCTCAAGGTCGAGCGTCTTATACAATGGAATTTGCAGCTTATAAAGAAGCTCCAAATAACGTTGTTGAATCTATCATTAAAAAATCGTAATTAGCTAAGCTAGTGCTAACTTTAGAGGAAATACCAAATGGGTAAGGCTACATTTGAACGAGTTAAGCCCCACGTAAACGTGGGCACAATCGGTCACGTTGACCATGGTAAAACTACTTTGACTGCGGCTTTAACTCGCGTATGTGCAGAGACTTGGGGCGGTTCTTTCGTTGCTTTTGACGGCATCGATAACGCACCGGAAGAGCGTGAGCGTGGTATCACCATCTCTACCTCACACGTTGAGTACAACTCGCCTGCGCGTCACTATGCGCACGTTGACTGTCCTGGACACGCCGATTATGTGAAAAACATGATTACTGGTGCTGCTCAGATGGACGGCGCGATCCTGGTTTGTTCTGCTGCTGATGGCCCGATGCCACAAACGCGTGAGCACATCCTGTTGTCTCGTCAGGTTGGCGTACCGTACATCGTCGTGTTCCTGAACAAGGCTGACATGGTCGATGACGAAGAGTTATTAGAGCTGGTCGAAATGGAAGTTCGTGACCTGTTGTCACAGTACGAATTCCCAGGTGACGACACGCCTATCATCATCGGTTCTGCACTGATGGCATTGGAAGGCAAAGACGACAACGAAATGGGCACTACCGCTGTTCGTAAACTGGTTGAAACTCTGGATTCTTATATTCCTGAGCCAGTTCGCGCCATCGACCAGCCTTTCTTGTTGCCGATCGAAGATGTTTTCTCAATCTCTGGTCGTGGCACCGTGGTTACAGGTCGTGTTGAACGCGGCATCGTAAACACCGGTAACGAAGTTCAGATCATCGGTATTCGTGCGACTACAACTTCGGTTGTAACGGGCGTTGAAATGTTCCGTAAGCTGCTTGACGAAGGTCGTGCAGGCGAGAACATCGGTGCGTTATTGCGTGGTACTAAGCGCGACGACGTTGAACGTGGCCAAGTATTAGCGAAGCCAGGTTCTATCACTCCGCACACAGTTTTCGAGTCTGAAATCTACGTGTTGAGCAAAGAAGAAGGCGGACGTCATACTCCGTTCTTCAAGGGCTATCGTCCACAGTTCTACTTCCGTACAACCGATGTAACGGGTGCGTGTGAACTGCCAGAAGGCGTTGAAATGGTTATGCCAGGTGACAACGTTAAGATGGTTGTGACTCTGATCTCTCCAATCGCGATGGATGAAGGCTTGCGCTTCGCCATTCGTGAAGGCGGCCGTACTGTTGGCGCCGGTGTTGTTGCTAAAATCATCGAGTAATCGATAATTTGGTAAGAACAAAAAAGAGCGCTTCGGCGCTCTTTTTTTTGCCTGTGATAAACGGTTAAGTACCCCATTAACGTTATACCTCGCCCTGCAGGACCTGCCGTTCTGCTCACCCTAAGCCCCCCTCGGTATTGTGATCTAACCCCTGTTTGCGCTTATCTGTTAAAGTTATGGTCCTAAGCTCATTCGAACGATCGTAAATCTACTCCGCCTAGTGGTTTATAATCAATTAGGTTGCAAAAATCATAAGGTAAAAGTGCCATGAAAAGAGCCTGTCCGATCGTTTATCGAGAGTCTGCCATGGGGCTTGAGATCTTGGCGTTCAGCCAACCCACCGCTGGCAAGCAGCTGGTGACCGGTCTTATCGGTGCCAAAGAGACCTTGGCGGCATCCTGTGTGCGCTCACTACGCCAGGCATCGGGTCTTAAAGGTAAAGCGAAGCGCTATATTGGCAAGGAACTGATGGCGGACGTCGACGCGACCTATGGCTTCTACCTGATGGAGACCGACCCAATCCTGGTGGAGCATTGGCAGGTCGCCGAGGTCAGCGATGAGCATGAGCCTAATGAGTTCTTCTGGCATCGGCTCGATCAGCCTCTGGGTGAGGACTGGCAGCCGCTCTACCAGGAGCTCATCAGTTATATTGCCCGACACTTTAATCCAGTAACCGGCCAACCCTCCGATCCCTAGGGTTGCCCGAGGGAGGGCCGGGCGCTAGTCTTGGCTGCTGGCCATCCCGGTGCTAAATCGTCTCTGTTATCCCCCGGTAGCTTGGATTATCCAGTTGAATATGTGTCAGTGGCATCAAAAAACTCCACCCTGTCCTGTCTGCACCTGCTTTCTTAGCCGTATTCCGCTAATATCGAAACAACGATTAAAGTGTTAATTACGGATTGGTAGTCTTAAGCCCAATAACAATTATAAGGAGACCCCTCGCCTCATGACTCATCTTGCGAAGCGACTAAACAATGTTCTCGAAGCGCGGCCATTCGATTCCTTAGGTGTTTTTCCGCAGGATAAGGCATGGTTGATACGAGTCTTCCTGCCGGATGTTGATCGCGTTCGGGCGCTGTCTATTGATGGCACAGTAGATTACGGAGCGATGGACCAGGCAGGTCCCGGTTTGTTCGAATTGTGTGTTGAAGGCGCTGATAAACCTGTTTATAGCCTCCAGGTCGAGAAGGGGAAGGATAGCTGGCGGGTCGTGGACGCCTACCAGTTCACCGAACGCGCCCTCGAGGATTTCCCGTGCAGTTCAGATACCCTGTATAAAACCATGGGTGCTCAGTTATGCAGCACTCCGACCCGTCAGGGTCCGCTGCACGGTGTGCGCTTTGCCGTCTATGCCCCCAATGCTCGATCGGTCAGTGTGATCGGCGATTTTAACCATTGGGATGGTCGGATTCATCCGATGCAAAGCAGTGAGGATGGTATCTGGCGCCTGTTTGTGCCGGAACTTGCTGCCGGCGCCAAATACAAGTTCGAATTAAAGGACATGCGCGGGCACCTGTTGCCGCACAAGTCCGATCCTTATAACTTCTATTGCGCCCAATATCCGGAATTCAATTCCATTGTCTTTGATCACAGCCAGTATCCGTGGCAGGACCAGGCCTGGCAAGCACGCGAGATTGTTGCGGCAACCAAGGCCCCAATGACGACCTATGAGCTGCATGTTGGGTCGTGGCGCCATATGGAAGGTCGCCCCATGACTTACCGCGAACTGGCCGACCATCTGATTCCTTATCTCTGTGAAATGAACTTCAGCCACGTCGAATTCGTACCGATCAGTGAGCATCCATTCGATGGCAGTTGGGGATACCAACCATTAGGGCTTTTTGCGCCGACCAGCCGATATGGCACGCCCGATGACTTCAAGTATTTTGTCGATCAATGCCATCAACAAAACATCGCGGTTCTGGTCGATTGGGTACCAGCCCATTTCCCCTCTGATACCCACGGCCTAGCCCGATTCGATGGCACAGCGCTCTACGAATATGAAGATCCGCAACGCGGTTGGCACCCCGACTGGAACTCCTATATTTACGATTTTGGGCGCTTCACTGTGCGCGACTTCCTGATCTCATCGGCCTTGGTTTGGCTCGATTATTTCCATATTGACGGCCTGCGGGTCGATGCCGTCGCTTCAATGCTGTACCTGGACTACTCGCGCGAAAGTGGTGAGTGGGTCCCGAACGTGAACGGTGGCAACCACAATTATGAGGCCATTGAACTGGTCAAGCGCTTTAATACCACGGTTTATGGCCGGTTCCCGAAAGCCATTACCATTGCCGAGGAGTCAACCGCCTTTGATGGGGTTACCCGGCCGGTGTTCGCCGGCGGCTTAGGTTTCGGCTTCAAATGGAATATGGGGTGGATGCACGATTCGCTTGCATACATTGGTCGTGACCCGGTGCATCGAGCCTACCACCACGACGAATTGACTTTTTCGATGGTTTATTCATTTAACGAGAACTTCGTCTTGCCCCTATCCCACGATGAGGTCGTGCACGGCAAGGGCTCCATCCTGGCGCGGATGCCGGGCGATGAATGGCAAAAAACCGCGAACTTACGGGCCTATTATGGCTATATGTACGGTCACCCTGGGAAAAAATTAAACTTTATGGGCAACGAATTCGCCCAGGGTATCGAGTGGAACCACCAGGCCCAACTTGACTGGTATTTGTTGCAGTTCGAACGTCACAGCGGCATGCAAAACTTATTCAAGGATCTCAATCGGTTGCATCGTGATGAAGCCGCCTTGCATCAACGTGACTGCGATCCGAGTGGCTTCCGCTGGTTGAACCACAGCGACTCCGCCGCCAGTGTGTTCAGCTTTGCCCGGTTTGGTGATCAGGGCGAGCTGGTGCTGGTAGTTTCGAATATGACGCCCACGCCCCATGCTCGCTACCGGATCGGTGTGCCCAGTGCCGGTCAATATGAAATAATCCTCAACACCGATTCGCATTTTTATGGTGGAAGCAATTACCATATCGGCAATCTATATGACAGCGCCGATGAACCGGCCAACGGGCTAGAATTTTCATTGGATATTAGCGTGCCGCCGTTGGCGACCATTTTTCTGAAGCGAATTTAACAGGCGTACAGGGTAACCAAGGGTATCGGTTGCTCGCACGATAGGAGAGAAGGTTCCCCATGATGACTCGAGTAAGTCCGGTGACGGGCGTAAGTGCAGGGAGGCCCTTACCGCTGGGGCTCAAGGTTTTAAGTAATGGTGTTAATTTCGCCGTGTACGCGCCCCTGGCCCAGGGTATTGAAGTCTGCCTATTCGATGAGCAAGACAACGAGCTGAGTCGGCATCGCCTCCCGTCGCGCACTGGGGATGTTTGGCACGGTCATATCGACGGGATGTTGGCGGGACGGCGCTACGGTTATCGCGCCTATGGCCCCTTTGAACCGATCAATGGGCTCTGGTTTAATCCCCATAAGGTAATTATCGATCCCTATGCGCCGGAAATATCGGGCCCGTTAACGGCTAATAGCTATCTTTTTGCGCACGATGCCGAGGTCCAAGGCGACTTTGTGATGGATCTGAAGGATAACGCCAAGCACGTTCCGAAAGGGCGCATACCGGGTCAGATGCCGTTCCAGTGGACTGCCGAGTCACCGCACATCAGTTGGCGGGAAACGCTAATATATGAGTGCCATGTTAAGGGCTTTAGCCAAAAGAATCTGGCCATCCCCGAAGCCATCCGGGGCACCTATTTGGGTCTGGCGCATCCGGCCAGCATTGAACATCTGCAGCGCCTGGGCATCACCTCGGTCGAACTCTTGCCCTGTTTTGCCTTTATGCCCGAACACCGTCTCAATGACCTCGATCTGACCAACTATTGGGGCTATAACCCGGCGTTGTTTTTTGCGCCGGAGCCGCGGTATGCCCACCAAGATGCGGTAACCGAGTTTAAGACCATGGTTAATGCCCTGCACCAGGCCGGCATCGAGGTGATCCTCGATGTGGTTTACAACCACACCGCCGAAGGCGGCATGTTGGGCCCGGTCATTGCCAATAAGGGCCTACATCCGCGCAGTTTTTATCGCTATTTTGAGGACAATTATAGCCATTACATCGATAACTCCGGCTGTGGCAATTCGGTTAATAGCCACCATCCCTATGCGTTGAAATTGATTCTCGACAGCATGCGGCACTGGATGAGCGAATATCGGGTCGATGGCTTTCGCTTCGATTTGGCGGCCAGTCTCGGACGCGAAAAATGGGACTTCTCGCCCGAAGCCACCTTCTTTAAGGCCATTATGCAGGACCCCGTTCTATCCGCGGCCAAACTGATTGCCGAGCCATGGGATATCGGTCGGCACGGCTATCAATTGGGTCATTTCCCAGAAAATTGGTACGAATGTAACGATAAGTTTCGCGATACGGTACGCCAGTTTTGGCGCGGCGATCAGGGTATCACTGGCGACTTTGCTACCCGCCTGATGGGCTCCAGTGATGTCTTTCACAAGGGCGCCATGGGCTATTCAGCGACCATTAACTACGTCACCTACCATGATGGCTACACCCTGCACGACCTGGTCTCCTACAACAATCGGCATAATGAGGCCAACCAAGAACACAATATGGACGGTCACGGCAATAACCTGAGTTTCAATCACGGTGTCGAGGGCGAAACCCGCGACCCGCAAATTGTCGAGCGACGCGCTCGGCAGAAGCGTAATTTTATCGCCACCCTGATGATGTCCCAGGGTGCGGTGCATTTTCTCGGCGGTGATGAGCTGGGCCGGACTCAGCGCGGCAATAACAACGCCTATTGCCAGGATAACGATATCAGCTGGTATCAATGGGACGAACGCGATATCCAGCTCGAAGCCTTTACTCGGCAGGTCATCGCGTTGCGCAAAAGCAGTTCCTTGTTCAGCGACATGGTGCTCAAGGGCCAGCTGAATTTCCAGTCGCCCTTTTCATCCGACGAGGTGCACTGGTATCGGCCGGACGGCTATGTCATGGAGATCAAGGACTGGCATGACCCGAAAACCCAGTCGTTCGCCATGCTGTTATCCAGTGACATTAAGAATCCAGCGGTAAATTTGCACCTCTGTGATGAGTATTATCTGGTGATCTTCAATGCCAGCGCTGCCGACATGGAGTTTACCCTGCCGGCTAATCCGATCAGTGGTTGGGTCACCCTGTGCGATACGGCGCGAAATAATGGCCTGCTACCTGAGGAGCCGCCGATTGTTAAGGGCGCGTATCTGTTGCTGGCCCAATCCGTGGTTGTATTGGGCAAGGCCTATTCGTCCTGAACCGCGCACCGACAGCGAGTTTGTGTCGGTGCGATGCACGCTCTATACTGCGCCGTTCCGATACGCTAACTCGAATGTGACCGCCTCATGTCTATCAGCAATGCCATTGTTCATCAATTTTTCCGTAACAGCACTACCAACGCCCTGCAGCTGCGTGCCGATGAGCTTGGCATTGATGAGCCGTTGCATGACCTCCTAGGTCAGGTTAAGAACGCCTTCTATAATCGCAGCAACAAGCAGTATGGTCGCTTCAGTGACGAGGCCGGGCACGTTAAAGCCCTGGCCGGTCAATGGGCCAGCCGGAGCCTAGGCTTTGTCACCCTAACCGAGCAGTGGATGAAGCACTTGCAAACGGAATTGATTGCTCGTGAGTTAGATATCGAGGGTTATTGGCTGTTTGCGCAAGAGACGTTGGAGCAGGGTGACCAGCTGTGGTTCTTTCACTTTAAACACAAGCCCGGCCTGTATCTCAGCCATGACTTAGATTTGGGCGACGCAGCGATGATTGATTTTAGTCGTTTAGGCTTTGGCGGCGTCATAGACTTGGCGGCTTTGAGCCGAAAAGATGCGCAATATTTGACGCTCAGCTTCGGTTTTGGTGACCGGTCCTTGCAGGTGGCGTTACTCGATGTGGTTAATTTCGTCGATACCTTGGACACCTCGGTCGACACCGACCGCTTTATGGCCATCGTCAAGGCCTACAGCGAGACCTTACCCACTGAGAAATGCGCCAATTATCGCCGCAAGGCCATCGAATACTGTACCGAGCAAGACAAGCTGGGTGAGACGGTGGTGTGTAACGACATATCCGTGGCGCTGGCCAGTGCTCAGGATCCCGCCCGGTCGGAAAGCCTGGTGACCTTTATGCAGCAGACCGAGCCTGAGGCGAAGGCCGAATTTATCCCAGATCGGAAAAGCCTGAAAAAATACCTGCGCTACACCGGCAAAAGCAAAGAAGTCTCGATCAGTTTCAGTAATGATATTCTCGGCAAGAACGTTAATTTCAATCCGGAAAACGAATCGCTCACCATCACCAATTTGCCGGCAGCCTTGCTCAAACAGCTGAAAGAAGAATTAGGTCAGCTGTAACTCAACCCATTGTGCACGAGAGCGACTATGACCAATAACGATGTACTACGTCGAATACGCTATATTTTTAGCCTGACCGATAAGAAGATGATTGCCCTGTTTGCCGCCGGTGGTCTGGAGGCGACTCGCGCCGACGTCAGCCAATGGTTGAAAAAAGATGAGGATCCGGATTTTCAGAAATGTACCGATCTCAAGCTCGCACGCTTTCTGAACGGTTTTATTATTGAGCATCGCGGCAAGAAAGAGGGCGAGGAGCCCGTGGCCGAAACGCGCTTGACCAATAATATTATCTTCCGAAAACTGAAAATCGCGCTTAATCTGACTTCGACCGACATACTGGCCCTGCTGCAGGAAACCAACTTCCGCCTCGGCAAGTCTGAGCTATCGGCTTTTTTCCGCAAACCGACCCATGTACTGTATCGCGAGTGCCAAGACCAGATACTGCGCAATTTCCTTCAGGCGCTATTGCACAAGCATCATAAACCCCAGCCCTGAAGCTCAGTCCTGAACCCGGCCGCGCAGCGCCTTGGTCTTGCCGTTTTGGGTTTTGCTGTCCATGCGCCGACGTTGGGAGCCGCGCGTCGGTTTGGTGGCACGACGCGCCTTTTGCACGACGCCAGCACCTTGAATCAGCTGCTGCAACCGACTGAGGGCTTCGGCGCGGTTTTTTTCTTGGGTGCGAAAGGTCTGGGACTTGATTACCAAAACGCCCTCGCTGGTGATCCGACTGTCGTTCAGCGCCAGCAAGCGCGCCTTATAGAACTCTGGAAGGGAGGATGCTTGGATATCAAAGCGCAGGTGAATGGCGCTGGAAACCTTGTTGACGTTTTGCCCGCCCGCGCCTTGCGCCCGAATGGCGTTCAGTTCTATTTCATCGTCGCCGAGAGCGATATTTGCCGTAATCAATAACACACTATTGTTCATCTAGGGGCTGAGTTGTCAGTTTACCAGAGCGCGGTGCCGGCTGCCGGCGAAATATCATCTCGCCGACCCCGAGCATGCCTTTTAGCTGCCCTTATTCAAATGCTCGGCCCAAAGGCGATACTGCTCCAAGCACTCGGCATTGGCCAGTGCCGAGAGGTTTTGCGGTGCCTCGCCGCGCAGTATTTGGGTCACCGCCAATTCGACTTTTTTGCCAGACCGGGTATAGGGAATGGCCGCGACCTCGAGGATATGGCTGGGCACGTGGCGCGGCGTGGTGTTGCTGCGAATCGCCTGACGGATGCGCTGACGCAGCCCATCGTCGAGCACAATAGTAGGCGCTAGCTCAACAAAGAGCACCACCTCGACATCGTCTGTCGTGGCGCGGCCAACGACCAACGAGTCGGCTATTTCGGTCAAGCCATCTACCTGGCGGTAGATTTCGGCCGTGCCGATGCGCACCCCACCTGGATTCAGCGTGGTATCACTGCGGCCCAAAATCACCACCTGACCCTGCTCATCGATACTGCAGAAGTCACCCTGTGCCCAAACGCCGGGAAAGCGTTCGAAATAGGCGGCATGATAGCGACGATTTTGATCGTCCTGCCAAAATCCCAATGGCATGCAGGGGGCCGGCGCGGTGCACACCAGCTCTCCGCGTTGATCGATAACCGCCTTGCCCTCATCGTTCCACGACTCAATCGCCATACCCAGGTTGGCCGCCTGGATCTTGCCGCGCCGAACCGGCTGCCAAGGATTGCCGCCGACAAAGCAGGATACTATATCGGTGCCACCGGAAATTGAATGCAGCATCAAGTCTTGCTTGATGGCTTGGTATACCCAGTCAAAGTCTTCTGGTGCCAGCGGCGAACCGGTGGAGAACACGGTGCGCAGGGCACTGAGATCGAGATCGTCGGTGCTCAACTGTTGGCTGCGACAGGCCGCCAAAAATTTGGCGCTGGTACCGAAGTGCGTAAAGCCATGCCGGGCCGCTAACTGCCAAAGAACCGTCGGCCCCGGGTACATCGGATTGCCATCATAGAGTACCAGGGTCGCACCGGTGCTCAAGCCCGAGGCCAACCAATTCCACATCATCCAGCCGGTGGTGGTGAAGTAAAAGAAGACCGAATCGGCGGACAGATCGGCGTGCAGACGAAATTCTTTGATATGTTGCAGCAGGGTACCGCCCGCGCCGTGCACGATGCACTTGGGTTTGCCGGTGGTACCGGAGGAAAAGAGAATGTACAGGGGCTGATTAAAGGGCCAGCGGTGTAACTCAGGTACGGCGCGATCACCCTGCACCAGGCTGGCAAAGTCGACGCTGTTGGCCAGTGCGGGCGCATCGGGTAGCACGGCGACGTTGATCAGGTGTGTCACCGACGGTATCGCGCTGCGCAGCTGTGCGACCACCTCATGGCGCTCATAGGTTTTACCGCCATATTGGTAGCCATTACCGGCCAGCATCACCTTCGGTTCGATTTGGCTAAAGCGATCGCATGCGCCCTCAAAGCCAAAGTCTGGCGAAGCCGATGCCCAGATGGCACCGAGGTAGGCGGTCGCCAACATGCCGATCAAGGCCTCAGGAGTATTGCCGAGATAGGCGACCACCCGATCGCCGGGTTGTAGATTGCAGTCTTGCTTTAGGAAAGCCGCCAGCTGCAGGGTTTGGTCGGTCAGCTCACGGTAACTCAGACGGATCTCAGGTCGAGATTCACTGCAGGCAATCAATGCGCTGTGCTCCGGCTTACCGGCGGCTAACAGATTCTCGGCAAAATTTAAGCGCGCCTCAGGGAACCATTCAACCCCCGGCATCGACTGATCGGTCAGTACGCGGTCGCCCATCTCGCCGCGAACCTGGCCGAAACGCCAGACCTCCGCCCAAAATGCCGCCAGCTCGGTTACGCTGTAGTGATGCAGCTCCTGATAGCTGGCAAAGGACTGCCCACTGCTGTGAGTGAGTTGGCGGGCAAAGGAAGTCAATTGACTGGCTTCAATTTGCTCTGGTGAGGGTTGGAACAGGAGATCTGTCATCACAAACTCGCTAGTCAGGTGTAACGCTGGGCACCGTTAATTGGGTGCATCCATGCACCGCTGCTTCATCGAGGGTAGCGCTGAACGCGGCACAGGAAACTCATCAAATGTGTTGAGTGCTATACCGTTTCTGGGCCTAATGTCAGGGTACCGGTGCTGTTACGGGTATCGGAATTGGGATGGTAAGGGTACAGCAGAGGCCGCCCAGTTGCGAGGGGCCCAAATCGAGCTGTCCGTTAAACCAGCGCTCAACATAATGCTGTACCACACTGAGTCCGGAGCCCAGGTATTCATAGGGCTTGGAGGTAACGAAGAGTTTGAGAACTTCGACATATTGGTCCTGATCGAGACCCGGCCCAGAATCTTCGACCGTTACGATCAGCACCTTGGTGGTCTGTTTGAGCCTAACCAGGGTCCGTCCAGCGCTACAGGCCTCCAAGCCGTGAATCAGAGCATTGGTTACCAGTTCCTTAACCAGTTGGGTGAACAGGATCAAGGGTAGGCCAATAATCGCCTGGGCATCATCCGCCGTAACCTCTAGCTGATGTGAACTAGTGCCAAACAGGTCGGTAAATTGTCGCTGCCAGTATGCCTGGACCACCGATGCCGGCAGGTTTTGGCAGTCGCTATCGGTCGCGTCGTGCACCCTTTCCTCAAAATGGCGGTAAATGCGCGCCAATTGATCGGCGGACTTGCGTGCCGAGCTCAGTAGCGCTTGATTTTCGCCACTGAATTGATCGGTCGATAGCAGAGCCATAAAATTAATCAGGTTGCCTATCGAGCGAGCACTCATTGGCACCAGGCCGGCCAATTGCTCGGCCAATAAGACCATTTTACGGTTACTGACCATCTGCCCCTCGATCAGGGTGTCCTCCGTTTGATTGCGTCTGACAAGTTGTCCGAGGACGTTGGCATAGGTACGAGCCATCGCACACTGGTCGGCGGCGATCGGCAATTGGCTGACTAAATTGTCGACATAGATCCAACCCAAAAGACTATCACCGGAAAAAATTGCCGCTTGCAGCTGCCAGCCTGTGGCGACAGCTGCACCCAGATCTTGCAGCATGACGTTGTCACAATAACGGATCCGTTCTGCCTCGGGATGGACGATTTGATCGGCGCTAACGGGGGCGTAAAAGCCCCGTTCATTGCGCACTTGGCCCTGTGCATCGGTGCCCCAAGTGCCTACCTGTTGGTGCCGGGTCGAGTCATACAAGAGGATGCCTGCGCGGTCAAAACCCAATGGGTCTTGCAGGGCCATAACCGCACGCCGGAGCAGATCATCGAGGTTTTCGGCGCAGGCTAATTTCTCAAAAGCCGTATTTAAATGCTCTAAGCTGGACATAGTATTTTCACGCGGCTAGCCGACTAAAGGATTCATTCAAAGCTTAGCAGTCTTTTAGGATTTTCACCCTGAGGGCCATTTGCGTGCAGGCTGGTTGCACACTAACCTGAAGAGTAATAGCCGCGGTGAGGAGACGCCCAATGGACACCACGCAGATGTGGGTCGTGGTTCAATTAAATGCGCAACCGGTGGCATTTCCGGCAACATTGATTAAAGAAGTTGTGCCCTGGCAACCCCTAAATCCGGTGCCGAGTAAAGCCTTGGGTGTGATGGGACTGATCAATCTGCGCGGAGAGACGCTGGCGGTAATGGATGTGCTGACGATGAGTGGACTTGGTTGTATTGCGCAACCAAGCTTTATGCTGGTCCTGGACTTCCCCGACAGCCGAGTCGGGCTGGCGGTGGATCGGATTGAAGGGGTGCAGTATTTTACCGAGGAGCAGATCGATATCGACATGGCCGGTGGCTATATTCAAGGAACCACAAGCCGCGACGACAGGCTCTACCAGCTAATCAGTCCATCTGCCCTAGAGCAACTGATGGCCCGGTTTACCGACGTCAGCGCTATTATCGAGTCGAGCTAGTAGCGCGCCTTGACGGCCTCAAGCATGGCCAATAGGGCGAAGCGATCGGCGTCACTTTCTTTGGTCCAAAAAAAGACTCGCGTTCCGCGCGGTTGTCGGTCAAACCAAAACAGGCCAGATTTCAATTGTTGACCCTGTTCGAGGCACCAAAGAATGGTGTCGGCACCCTGTTCTGCCGTGCGTAAGCGTTTGCCCATGCGATTGGTGAAACCTGGCAAGGCTTCGGCCAATGCATCCGTGCCGACCCAACCAGGATGGGAGCACGAAAACACCAGATTTTTACAACGCTGTGCCAGGAGTCCGTTCAAAACTACTTGGGCTCGTTTGGCGTTGGCGTAACTGTTGACCTTGTCGTAGGTCCTGCTTTGCCAACCCAGGTCGTCCAATTGCAGTTTATGTAGGTACATCCCGCCACTGGCGACCCAATGAACCGGTGCGCCTGGCTGCAAACGATCCTCCTCGATCAGGCGGTTCAAGAGTAGGTAATGGCCGACCACCTGCGCCCCAAAGATCGTATCGAATTGACCATCCACCAGAGTCGGCGTACTGGGCATTCCGCCTGCGTTTAAGACCAGACCATCGTAGTGGCCTAGCGGCAGGGTTTGGATAGCCTTAAAATCACTCAAATCCAACGGCTGGAAGCTGACCTGCGTTTGGCCTGCGAAGTTTTGCTCGAAATCCTGTCGTGTCCGGGCGGTTACCGTGACCTCTGCGCCCATGGCCAGCAGGGCCTTGGTAACTGCGCCGCCAATGCCCCGGCTGCCGCCGGTCACTAGGAAATGTTTACCGGCAAACTTGGCCGCATTCAATTCCGAAAAATGGCGAGCGTGCCGGTGGTAGCCAGTTTGGTCAAAGGAATAAGCGATACTGAGATCGAGCAATTTATCGAACATAGTCTGAATCTCTGGGCTGGGGTATATGCGGAATATTTAAGTGCTATATACGATAATACCCGAGCATTGGGTCAATGCGTGTCTGCAAAAAAGGTCATTCAGGATGCACTTTCTTTGCACATTTGGCTGTTACTCTTAGGCAACTCGATAGGTGTATGAGGTTTTATGTTTGTGTCGATTCGTACCAAGCTTTTTATTCTACTGGTCTTGGCCAATGCCGTGATGGTGGCCGCTCTGTTAACGCTCAATGCGGTGACCTTCAGTCACAGTTTTTCATCCTATGTGGCGCAGCAGGAGTCGAGAAAGCTGGCGGTGCTGATCGATACAATCGCCACCCGCTATGACGTACAGGGCAATTGGGATTGGTTACGAGAGGATTCGGCAAGCTGGATGTCTGTCTTGCGTCAGTCCTTTTCGTCAGCCGAACTCAAGCGCATGGGTCGCTCCAATAACCGACTGCGCCTGAATACAGAACCTCCAGGGAGCAATTCAGAGCCGGAAAACGGCAACGGACATTCGAATCCACCTCCCCACAGTGACTACCTGGGCCGGCTGCGTATTCAGGATGCACAGAATCGACCGATATTGGGGCGTGGCAATGGAACGGAAAACACCCTCTGGCTCGATATTGAATCACCGCTGACCGGGCAATTGGTCGGCCGTCTGGGGTTTCAGCCAACCGCCCGAGTAGACGCCCAATTTGATCGGTTATTTAGGTCCCGTTTAAAGGGACAGGTCGTGGTCATTGGCCTACTCGCCATCACCTTTGCAGCCTTGTTCGCCTTACCCTTTTCCGGCTGGCTGGTGAAGCCGATTCGACGCCTAAACCGGGCTTTGCGGCAGATGGCCGATGGCGATTTGACGGTCTCAGTCGATGCCGATCGGCATGATGAGCTCGGGCAATTGGCCGGGCAATTCAATCGGCTGGCGGTGGTGCTCGAACAAAATCATCAGGACCGGCAACAGTGGGTCAGTGATATCGCCCACGAGTTGCGCACGCCGGTGGCGGTCCTGATGGCGGATATCGAAGCGGCTCAGGATGGCGTGCGTCAGATAGATGCCGCCTGGTTGACCACTTTGCACGGACATTCGGAGCGATTGAATCGACTCATTAATGATTTACATCAGCTCTCTCAGTCGGATTCCGGTACGCTCAATTACCGCTTCGAGGTAATCGATCTGGCCGAGTTAATGGTTGAAACCATCAGCCAATATCAAACCAACTTTGAGCAGGCGCACATTGAACTGGACTGGCAAGTGCCCGACCAACCCATCTGGGTGCACGGCGATGATAAGCGTCTGGTGCAGCTATTAACCAATCTGCTGCAGAACACGCTGCGTTATACCGACGGGACCCCAGACCAACCCGGTCAGCTGCGCGTCCGACTGGTGAGCGTCGCTGGCCAGAGTGAGCTGAGCTGGGAAGATTCCAGTCCAGGCGTTGGCCCGGAAGATCTCAGCAAGCTGTTCGATCGACTCTATCGCGTAGATGCCTCGCGCAGTCGGGCCAGTGGGGGGTCCGGCCTGGGTCTGGCCATCGTTAAAAATATTATCGAGGCACACGCTGCCAGTATCGAGGCGACATCGGGCCGTTTAGGCGGTTTACGTCTGGTTATCCGGTTTCCCGCGGTGCCGGAGCACGGCAGATGAGTCATATATTAATTGTTGAAGATGAACGTCATTTAGCCGAATTGGAACGGGATTATTTGCTCCGAGACGGCTTCGAGGTGACGGTTCTAAACCGAGGCGATGAGATGGCCACTTGGTTGGCGGACAATGTGGCCGACCTGGTTATCCTCGACTTGATGTTGCCTGGGCGCGATGGCTTGGATCTGTGTCGGGATCTGCGCCGGCAAGGTGATGTGCCGATAATTATCACCACGGCCAAGGTCGAAGAAATCGATCGGCTGGTCGGCCTGGAGTTGGGCGCGGATGACTACCTCTGCAAGCCGTTTAGTTTGCGTGAGCTGGTGGCCCGAGTAAAGACCGTGATGCGCCGGTCGCAGCAGCATCAGGCGCTCAGCGAGAAGGCATCACCTCGCCTCCATATTCCCGATCAGGGCAGTCAGGTTTGTTTGGGAGCGAACTGTATCGAATTAACGGTGGTCGAACTAAAGTTACTGCAACTGCTGATGAGCCATCCGCAGCAGATCTTCTCGCGCGATAAGATTATCGATCGAATCTATACCGATCGGCGTGTGGTGTCGGACCGAACCATCGACAGCCATATTAAAAAATTGCGCAAGAAACTCTTAGGCCTAAACGCCGAACACGACTATATCTACTCCGTCTATGGCGCCGGCTATCGCTTTCAAACCGAGCTCGACCGGCCCTAATCGAACTGGCCGCGCAACTTTTCAGTAGCCATAGGTCAAGGTTATGTCATTGCACATTTCTGCCATTTTTTATGCACCTTGTGGCGCGAAGATGGATCTCAACCAAGGCAATGGGCTTGGTCATTTTCCTCTAGGAGTCATAACCATGATGCACTTTAAGCAATATATCCGCACCATCCTAATAACCGTCACGCTAGCCACCGTCGCGGTCGCCACCTTTGCCATGGGTAACCGGGCTGTCGATCCGGCGCAGCGGATGAGCTATATCTTTAGCCAATTGAACCTAACCGAAAGCCAGCAAGCCGAGGTATTGGACCTACTTATCGCGTTTTCGGCTGATCAGCGCAGTCAGATGCAGACGCACAGGGAGGCTATGCGAGCGGCCGACCCCCGACCCACCCGCGCTGAACTGTTAGCGCTCCGAGATAGCCGCCGCAGCGCCCAGACTCAGGTGTTGACCGACCGTCTGAACACCCTATTGGCACCAGAGATAACAGCGGAACTGGTAACCTATCTCGACGCGCACCGTGGTGGGATGATGAGCGGTGGTCGGCGCGACGTAACGGGCTCTATCGGCGGTCGTGGCCACGGTAAACATCGAGGATATAATCAGAGCAGCAACCAGGAACGCATTGAGGGCTAATGTATCTCGGATTATGCGGTTCTCCTCAATGACTGTCTTTAGGTGTCTCTTATTCTTCAATTAAATACAGTTATACTTTTTGCATTGGTAATACTAAAATCGGTCGCAGATAGCAGATAGCAGATAGCAGATAGATTAACCCCTGAAATTAGGAATAAACCATGATCCAATTTAGTAAAAAGCTGCTCGGCGCGATGATCGCCGTTAGTCTGGGTGCTGTTTCCGTCAATACCTTTGCCGCAGAACTAACCCTGGACAACATATCCGAGGCTTTGGAATCCGCCGCACAGGACATTGAAGCGGCAATCAGTGATGTTTTGACCGCGGATTCGGTTGCTGAATCCAATGCAGTTGAGGCCACTTCAAAGCCTGAAGGTACTGCCCCTGGCGAGCAGTGTATAGAAGGCATCGAAGGCGAAGAGTGCACCGAGAATGGTGCCGGCGGGCCAGGCGAGGAAGGCCGCCCACTTCAGGAAGGTGAAGAAGGTAAACCCGGTGAGGAAGGTCGTCCACCTCAGGAAGGTGACCAGGCTGCCGAAGGTGACCAGGCTGCAAAGGGTGACCAGGCTGCCGAAGGTAACCAGGCTGCAAAGGGTGACCAGGCTGCAAAGGGTGACCAGGCTGCAAAAGGTGACCAGGCTGCAAA